>NZ_JFJW01000111.1:0-43180 GCF_000611125.1 Cupriavidus sp. SK-4 | reverse complement strand
TCGTCCCGCTGGGAGAACGACCATGAATTTCAATTCCGACGATTTCCGAGTGCGCGAGGGCGACACGGTTTTGCTTACGAAATGGCCGACGCGCGTGACTCCCCTCCACGGGTCGAGGGACCAGTATCGTACTCTGCTAGCCGAGCACATCGAGAGGCTCAGCAAGCTACAAAGTTTGCTCTATGCGGACAACCGCTACTCTGTTCTCCTCATCTTCCAGGCAATGGATGCGGCGGGCAAGGACGGCGTCATCAAACACGTCATGTCGGGCGTCAACCCGCAGGGATGCCAGGTGTTCAGCTTCAAGCATCCGAGCGCAAACGAACTTCAGCACGATTTCCTCTGGCGCACCACCCACGACCTGCCGGAACGCGGCCGCATCGGCATTTTCAACCGCTCTTACTATGAGGAGGTGTTGATCCTTCGCGTGCATCCCGAGATCCTTCGCGGCGAGGGTCTATCGCTTGTGTCGGGTTCTGGCGAATCCCTCTGGCATGGCCGCTACCGTTCGATCGCTGATTTGGAAGCCCATCTTTACCGTAACGGCACGCGTGTCGTGAAGTTCTTCCTGCATCTTTCGAAGGAGGAACAGCGTAAGCGCTTTCTCGCGCGCATTGACGATCCCAATAAGAACTGGAAATTCAGCATGGCCGACGTCGAGGAGCGAAAATTCTGGACGAAATACATGACGGCGTACGAGAAATGTCTGAGCGCGACTAGCACGGAACTCGCGCCCTGGTACGTAGTACCCGCCGACGACAAGGAGGACGCACGGCTGATCGTGTCGCAGATCATCCTCGACACCCTCGGTGAGCTGAAATTGCAGTACCCGAAGACGACCGCCGAGCGGAAAAAGGAATTATCCGAGATCCGCGAGCAACTCACGAAGCAGAGAGACTAATCGGGCAGGCCGACGAAACACGTCCTTGGCAGCAGCTGATTGTTTAAGGCTTACGCATCGTGGGAAGAACGTCCGGTTTCGGGTTTCTCGGACGGCCGCAACAGGTCGATCACGCACAATTCGCCTGTGCACGATACTGGACATTGCGAACCGGCTGCAACGGGGAAGGCACGAATGGGGGGTTTGGCGGATGATCTGCCGACCGACCCGAAGGCATGAATGACAGCTGTACTCTCAAAAGCTGCCGATGAGGTGGTGCCTGGTCCAGCGGCCGGAGTGCAGCCGGAAGCCGCCAGTTGGGCGAGACCAATGCTGTTACTGAAGCTTTGTCTGCCGATGTCTAGTGCTGAGGAAGAACCATCGGGACGATTGCGAATCCTCTTATCGCCACAGACACGAGGGACGGCAACACTAGACCCGTCGCCGAAACAACCGCGACCGGGCGTAGCATCTCGAACAATCTGGCGGATTCCGTTTCAGACGGCCTCGTCCAGCGTCTTCACAATGCCATTCAATGGCGGGCCGGGCGGGGCAGCCGCAAGGCTGGCCGGGTTTTCCGCTGCAGGCGAGCCTAGCAGAGGTAATGGCGTTCACCGAGCACGAGAAATTGTATGGGCTGGGCTGCGACCTAGTGGACGTCTCATTGCTGGTTTCTACTTTGATCACCCCAGGCGGCCCTGCGCTGCGACTGGTCGGTATGGCAACTCGACCGGCCCGTGGCGTGCCCATGCTGCCCTTGCGCACCAGGCTCGGCGTGACGCCACGGCGGAAAAGCACGAGCCCACACACCGCGCGGGTACAGCGCCCGGGATTCGGGGAAGCGCGCACACTTCAGCCAATACGTATAGGTGCGGCGGACCCGCTCGCTCACCGATGCCGAACGCATCCGGCTCTGAGGAACAGAGCACAACGCGTGCCATATCAATCGACCTTCGCCCCCGATATCTTGATCGCGCGCTCGATGACAGGCAAAGAGGCATCGTAATCCCGGCGGAACTCCGCAGCGGAGTTGCCGATCGGCTCCATCGCGAAGAACTGAAGGCGCGCCTTCATTGGCAAGGACTGGATGGCCGCACGCGCCTCCTTTTCCAACCGTGCAAGCACCGGAGCCGGAGTGCCGGCCGGAACCAGCATCCCGCCCCAGCCACGCGACTTGTACTCAGGATCGGCCAGGCCCGCTTCGGCCATGGTAGGCACATTCGGCAGGTCCTTGTTCCGGTGATCGCCGAGCACCGCTAGCGCCCGCACGCGCCCACTTGCCAGGTGCGGCGCCAGGGTTCCCAGGGTCGCGGCGGCCCACGCCACTTGTCCGCCAACGAGATCCTGGACCATCGGCGCTTCAGCCTTGTAGGCAATGTGGGTCATGTCCAGCCCCCTGGACTGGCTCATATAGGCACCCGCCAGATGTGGGAAGCTGCCGATGCCGTAGGAGCCATAGCTGACCTTGCCCTTGTTCTGCGCCGCCCATGCGAGGAACTCCTTAATGTTCTTGGCCGGCACGTCCTTGCTCACTGCCAGGACATGTGGCCCGACCCAGAGCTGCGTCACCAATGCGAAATCACGGCGCGCCTCGTAGGGCATCTTGGCGTAAAGGAAAGGCGCGTTGGTGAGCGGCGCCGAATGCGTCACGAGCACCGTGTATCCGTCTGGTTTCGCCCTGGCCACGGTTTGCGCCGCAAGCATGCCGGCCGCTCCCGCTTTGTTTTCGACGATGATGGCTTGCCCCATGCGCTTGCTCATGTCTTCGGCCAGGCTTCGGGTCAAGGAATCTATGCTGCCACCCGGCGCGGACGGTATCACGAAAGTGATCGGCCGGCTCGGATAGTTGTCTGCGATGCTCAGCGTGCTGCAGGCGAGTGTGGCGGTGGCAAGAATGGCTTTGAGATACATGGAAGTGCTTCCTTCAATCGTCGGACGATGTATGCCGTGAGCCCATTTCCCCCAGGGCTCCCGATAATGTTTGCGGTAGTGACACGCGTTAGCGCTCTCTTGGCCAGTTCTTAGTGCGCGCAGGCAATATGGGCTGCGGGTTGGGCCTGAAAGAGTTCCTCGACCAAGTGGGCGCGGCGCGCGCGGGTAGCGGCCTGGTTGACATAACCCTTGTCGGCAATTTCGTTGGCATCGCCTGAGGGCGGGTCGGCCATCAGCAGCAGGCGCCGCACACTAAGGCTGGCGCCCGTTGCGCCCGGGGCGCGCAGGCGCTCGCGCAACGCGGCCACCACGAGCGGGTGTGCCACCAGCGCCTCGGCCTCTAGTCCGACCAGCTCCGGCGCCAACTGCCGACAGGCCGCCATGTTTGGCCAGGCCAGCGCCGCAAGATACTCATGGTCGTGGCCGCAGATCACTGCATCGGTGAGCAAAGGGGCGCACTGGTCGAGCAGTCCTAGACGGACCGCGCCGGTGCGCACCCAGGTGCCGTTGGCCAGCTTGAAGTCCTCGCCCACGCGCCCGGCAAAGCGCAGGCCCTTCGCTGGACGGAGTGGATCGACCAAGTACACCGCGTCGCCTAGGCGGAAATAGCCTTCCTCGTCGAATGCGACAGCAGTCAGGTCCGGGCGCTTGAGGTAACCGGAAAAGAGGAACTCGCCACGCATGCGAATCTCGTAGCGGCCATCGCCGCCGTCGAGCGGGACCAGTTTGACCTCGGCGCCGGGCATCGGCACGCCGATATTGCCAACATCGTCGGTGGCCCAACTGCAGTACACGCCCATGGCGGTGGTTTCTGTCGACGCCAGGCCGGAGCAGAACACGATGCGCTTGCCCACGGTCTGCACGGCCACCCGCTGGATACGCTGCAGTACATCGCGCGGCAGGCTGGCGCCGCCGTAGCCGAAGTTGATCAGCTCGGCAAACAGGCTGCGGGCGAGCACTGGGTCGCGCTCCAGCGCGTCGGCTAGCATGCCCAGCGCCGACGGCACACTGGAGAAGACGGTGGGCGAGATTTCGCGCAGATTGCGCACCGTGCGCTCGAACAGACCGGGCACGGGCCTGCCGTCGTCGATATAGTGGGTGGCGCCGAGCACCACCGAGCGGCCCAGGTTGACGATCCCCCCCAGGCCGTGGTGCCAGGGCAGCCAGTCCAGGAAGACCGGCTGGCGCCCCAGCAGGGCCTCGAAGTTGTCGACGAAGTAGGCTGCCACGGCCTTGAGGTTGCGGTAGGACGTGGCCACGCCCTTCGGGCTCCCGGTTGACCCCGAGGTGAACAGCACACGCACGATGTCCTGCGGCCGGATGGCGGCGTGGGCTGCGGCCAGCGCGGCACGGCGCTCGGGCGTCAATTCGGTGGCAATGAGATCGTCCCAGGCGATTTGACCGGCGGAGGCGCCATCCACGGCAATCACCGGCACTTCAGGTTGCTCCAGCGCCGCAAGGGCGCGCGCGAAAGGCGCGGCGGCCTGTACAAATACGGCGGCTGGCGGCACCAATTCGGCGACGCCCTTCAGGCGGGCAAAATCGCGGCTGACGGTCGAATAAGCTGGCGACACCGCCGCGGCCGGCACGCCGACATACTCGGCAGCCAGCAGCAGTATGACCTGTTCGATGGAATTGCCCGAGAGCAGCATCAGCGGGCGCTGCTGCCCCAGGCCGAGTTCGAGCAGCGCCGCAGCCACGGCTTGCACCTGCTGCCAGAGCTCTGCCCACGATATCGAGCGCCATGCGCCCAGGACCTTGCGTTCGCAGAAGGCCGGAGTGCCGCCGCGGCGCTCGGCCCATTGTGGCAGGAAGTCGACCAGGCCGTTTTGCGCAATGGCGGCCGGCGTGCTAGCCGAGCGCAGGATCAAGGTGCCGTCAGGACGGTATTCCACCAGCGTGTGCCGCTCCGGAAAGTACACGGGGCGATAGGGTACCGCGCTGGTCGGATCTACCAAAGGTGCCAGAGGTGACTTCATTTGTGCTTATTCTCCCGCGTTGGTTGCGCTCTGGCGTGAGCGCGGCCGCCGAATTTATATGACTTATGAATCAATATTCATTTCTATGCGAACATGAGGCTACCGGGGCAAAGCCCTGTACGCCGCGGCCGCGTGGATGTCGCTCTCGATACGTGCACGCAAGACATGCTTGAGCACCTTTCCCGCTGCGTTGTGTGGCAGTTCGTCCAGCATGATGAGTTGTTCGGGGAATTTCTGCCGTGCCAGGTTCGCTGCTTCCAGGAAGGCCACCATGCCATGGAAATCGAGCGAAGCACCTGCTCGGACGACGACACAGGCACAAGGTGTCTCGCCCAACCTGGCATGTGGCATGGCAACGACCGCAGCCTCCTGGATCGCAGGATGCTGATGCAGGACATCCTCGATTTCCTTGGGACTGATGTTCTCGCCGCCACGTATGATTAAGTCCTTCTTGCGGCCAGTAACCGTCAGATAGCCGCGATCGTCGACAAAGCCGAGGTCACCGGTATGGAAGAAGCCCTCGGCATCGAACGCCTCATCGGTCTGCGCCGGATGGGTGTAGCCGATCATGACCTCGGGTCCGCGCGTGACGATCTCGCCTATCTGGCCGTGCGCCAGTGGGATGCCGCTGGTGGCATCGACGATCCTGACCTCATGATTGTGGATGCGGCCATCCGTGGTCGCACCCAGTTCCGGCGGATCTCCCTGAGCCACGCCCGACGACACGGTGGGCGCCTCGCTGCTGCCATAGCCGCGAAACGTGGTGCAGTTCGGCAATACGGAGCGCGCGCGCTCGATGGCTTCCGGCGGCACCGGAGCACCACCGCAGCCGTATTGGCGCAGGGGCGGCAGCTTGAGCGCCTGGCGCTCCACCTCGCTCACGAGTTCCAGCAGAAAAGGAGTCGCGCCAACGCTGAACGAGACCCCGTGCCGGGCAATGAGCTTGACCCCGTCGACCACGTTCCATCGCTCCATCAGCACCACCTTCAGGTTGGCGGCAAACGGCAGTTCAAGCGCGTACAGATAGCCCGTGATATGCGTTACCGGCGAAGGCATGAAGACCACGTCATCCGGGCACAGCGAGCGCTGGCGGATGACAGCGTCGATCTCGGCACGCAGGGTGTTATGGCTGTGCAGCACACCCTTGGGGGCACCAGTGGTCCCGGACGTGTAGAGCAGCAGCTTTACCGCATTGGGATCCACATCCGGAAAGCTCGATGCCGCGGCGGAGAGCTCCGCGTCCTCCTGAGCCAGCCAATTGTCGAAGCTGGCATATCCTTCTCGGGCAGCCCTGACCAGCACAACGTCCCTGAGTTCGCACAGGCCGGGGCGCAGCCGTTCGACCATTTCTACGTAGTTGATGCTTCGGAACGTTTCCGGAATGAAGAGCACGCGCGTTTGCGAGTTCTTCAGGATGAAGCCGACCTCCGCATCCCGGTAGATCGGCACGATCGGGTTGCAGACGAAGCCGCCGATCGCTGCAGCAAGATTGATGACCAGTGTCTCGTGCCAGTTCGGCAGCTGGAAGCTGATCACCTCGCCGGGCTGCAGACCGCGGCGGCGAAGCGCCAGCGCCAGCCGGACACCCCGCTCGAACAATTGTCCGAAGCTGAGCGCAACCTCGCCGTCCACAACGGCCACGCGATCGTGCACCGAGCGAGCCCGCTCAAGTGCAAGATGCTTGAGCGTGACCCCGGTCCAATGGCCGGACTTTGTGTAGCGCTCAATCATCGCCTCATCCAGGCGCGTACTCCAGCCGCTCACATCTGTTTTCATTTCCCCTCTCCTCCTCCATGGTCTCCTGCCTTCGGGGGGCAATCTCAAGCCCTTATCTAAGCCCCTTGCGAACCAGCTTCATATAGGTCTGGATGATCTCCTCCAACTCCACCGGCTCGCCATTCCGGATCTTTCGGCGGGCGTCGTACAGCAGATAGGCGCGGGCGGCGATCAGCATATTGGCCACCGTCTCCAGCTCGTTGTGGCTGAAATGACGGATCTGGCCTGACTGGACGCCGCGCTCCAGCGAATCCATGTACCTTTCGCACAGCCGCTTGTAGTGCTTCTCATATGCCGCCGGCGCGACGAATTCGGCTTCGCGCAGGATGCGGCTGAAGCCTGGCCTCCGGTCTATGTACTCAAACAGCGCCCGAAAAGCGCGCTCCTCGACGTCGAACACATCCTTGGCCCCAGCGACACCCTGGCGCAGGTACTCAAGCATTTCCTGCCCGATGGTGGGCAGAAGTTCATCGAATAGCGCCTGACGCGACTCGAAGTACAGGTAGAACGTGCCTTGGGCAATGCCCGCCACGTCGGTAATCCGGCTGATCGACGCATCGGCATAGCCCCGCTCCCCGACAACCTCTGCGGCTGCCGCGAAGATGGTCTTGCGTACCTCCTCGGAGCGGGCTTCCTTGCTCAGCCGCTTACGCTGCCTGACCACTGCCTTTAGAGGCACGACTGGCTGCTCGGCAGACTCCACTGGCTTCTTGTTCATCGTGAGGTTCATTGTTTGCACATAACCCTCTATTAAACCGCAAGATGACAATCGGCGACTTCGAACTCTCCATCCACGTCACTCCGTCGGGGGCGAATTGGCGCCGCTGCAATTGGCCCGACCCGGGAATCGTCTGGCGCCGCCCTTCCTAGGCAATGTCCTGCGGCGGCCCTCCGCATTCGATCTGTCCAAAGCGGGCCTGGACGCGCCCCATGATCTCCGGGTGGGGGAGAATATAGAACGCATCGTCGTCAATCCCCTGCAGGACGATCTGGGCGACCTCATTGGCACCCAGCTTCGCGCGCCGGAACGTACGATCCAGCCTGTCCTCGCTCGGGCCCTTGAGGGGTATGTCGTTATGCAACGCCGCGGGCCGGTATTGTTCCGACGCGGCAATGCCGGTATTCACGTAGGACGGACATACGACCGATACGCCGATGGGACATGCCTGCATGCGCAGATCGTGGTAAAGGCACTCAGACAGGGCCACCACCGCATGCTTGCTGGCGCAATAGGCGCCCCCGCCAGGTACGGCTGTCAGTCCCGCCCCGGAAGCGGTGTTCACCACCCGCGCCGCACGTCCCTGCTCCCGCATTCTCGGCACGAACGAGCGAATCCCGTGGACGACGCCCATCAGATTGACGCCCAGAATCCAGGTCCAGTCCTGTGGGGAAAGCTTCCAGGCGGGTCCGCTTGCCAGGACGCCGGCATTGTTGAACAACAGTGCCGCATCGCCGGTTGCCTCAAAGGTACGCTGCGCCAATACTTCCACCGCCTGGGCATCGGAAACATCCGTGATGCATAGCAAGGCATCGGCCTGCCCCGCCAGCTCGGCCGTCTCTTCGAGCGCTGGCCGCTGCAAGTCGGCAAGTACCAGCCGCATGCCTCGTGCGGCGCAGGCCGCCGCAAGAGCCCGGCCAATGCCACTGCCGGCGCCGGTAATGACAGCGGTGCGCCCGCTCCAATCGTTCATCCTCGCCTCCATCATCATCGCTGGCACACACCCATGCGCGCGGGTGCCGTTTACATGCAAGTCGGTCCTAGTTCCTGGCGGCCTCGCCGGCCGCGCCAAACGCCGTCCATCCGCCGTCGACCGCCAGCGTGGCGCCGGTCACATAGGATGCCCAGTCGGAAGCGAGATAGGCTACGGCATGCGCAATCTCGATCGGCTTGCCCATCCGGCCCATCGGCGTCCGGGTCTCTATTGGCGCAGGATCGAACTTGCCAGCACCTGCCAGGCGGTCGATTCCGCGGGTGAGCGTGTAGCCAGGCGCCACGCAGTTTACGCGCACGCCTGCCCGGGCCCATTCGCAGGCCAGCGCGCGGGTCAGCATGATCACCCCGGCCTTCGACGCGCCATAGGCATGGATGCGCGGGCTTCCGCCCAGGCCCAGGATCGACGCGATATTGATGATGGCGCCGCCGCCACGCTCCACCATCCGCGGCCCGACAGCCCTGCTCATGAGATAAGTGCCGGTCAGGTTCACATCGATCGCACGCTGCCATGCCGCAAGCTCCTGGCTCGCCGTGGCCTCTCGGGGGCCAAGCATGCCGGCGTTGTTCACCAGCACATCGATCGAGCCCATGCGGTTGAAGGCTTCCGCCGCGACGCGTTGCACATCGGCCTCTGAGGATACGTCCCCCTGCACCAGATAGTGTTCTGGCGCCGCCGCGCCGCTCCCGTTGAGATCCACCACGCAAACCGTGGCGCCCAGCTCCGTGAACAGCCTGGCTATGGCTTCGCCTATGCCGCTGGCTCCGCCCGTGACCAGCACCGTCTTGCCCTGAAAGTCCATTGAGTAGTCCCTGTTCTCTACGCCCATGCCTGCTTCCTGCATTGCGTCGGTAAGGTGGGCCCTCCGGCTGGCAAGGCCCACCCGTGACATTACTTGCCGGTGAAGACCGGTTTGCGCTTGTCGCAGAAGGCGTTAACCGCTTCCCGGTGATCGGCCGACAGGCTCGACAGCCACTCGTAGGAGAGCGAGGTGTCCATGATCGAGTGCGCCAGTTGCTTGAGCCCGATATTCGCGGACACTTTGCTCCAGCGGATCGCTTTGGTCGGACCCGAGGCCAGCTTGTCGGCAAACTCCTTGACCCGCTCATCGAGTTCGGCCGCAGGTACCGCATGGTTGATCAGGCCTATGCGCGCCGCTTCCGTGGCGGTGAGCACATCTCCGGTCATCAGAAATTCCTTGGCGCGCGCATAGCCGATCAGCTGCGGCCAGATCACCGCCCCGCCGTCGCCGGCCACCAGGCCGACGCGGACATGCGGATCAGCGATCTTGGCGGTATCGGCAGCGAAAATCACATCGCAGAACAACGCGATGGTGGCGCCCAGTCCCATCGCATGGCCATTTACCTTGGCGATGATCGGCTTCTCGCAATCGAGCAGGGAAAAGATGATCTGCTTGCCTTCGCGCGCGGTCTTGTGGAAGGTGCTCGGGCCGTCGAGCTTCTTGCGCATCCCTTCGATATCGCCGCCGGCGGAAAACGCGCGGCCCTCGCCTGTCAATACGAGGACATCCGAATCCGGGTCGCGGTCGGCGTCGACAAAGACCTGCGCCAACTCCTCATGCAGCTCCGAGTTGACGGCATTGAGCTGGTCGGGGCGATTCAAGATCACCTCCAGCACACGGCCGCGCCGCGCGAACTTGATGGTTTGATACTCGCTGAATTTCATCTCTTCTCCTCACTCTATCGTTTCACCAGCACAAAAAATGACTACTGATCCATCATTCATTCACAAGGGTCGAAGCAACCGGTGGCATTGCGGCAGTTAGCCAACCGGCCTCAAGGAACGCTGCACCCCAGCCGCGCAGGCAGCCTCATGCTGATCGCTGTTGCCGAACAGCAAATCGGCCACGATGGCGTGCTTGAAGAAGTGGCCGACGGCAAATTCCTCGGTCATGCCAATCCCTCCATGCAACTGAATCGCCTGCCCGCACACGAACCTTGCACCACGTCCAATCAAGGCCTTGGCCTGCGACACGGTGTGCTGCCGCGCCACCAGATCGTCGTTCTCGATCGAATCAAGCAGTCCGTACAGCATCGAGCGGGCGAGTTCCATCTCCGCCACCATGTCGGCCATGCGATGCTGCAGTGCCTGAAAGCTGCCGATAGCCACGCCGAACTGCTTGCGGAGCTTCAGATAATCCGCGGTAATCTCGATGGCTTTCTCCATGCCGCCCACCAGTTCCGCGCTGAGCGCGGCGACCCCATGCGCAAGGCCAAGCTGCAAGGCCGGCAAGCCGGCGCCGGCTTCACCCAGCAACTCCTCTGCCCCCACCTGCACGTGGTCGAACATGAGTTCGCCGGCCCAACTACCGTCGTGCAGCGGCAAAGGCCTGATCGACAGGCCAGGCGCGCCGGCGTCCACCAGGAATAGCGTGATGCGCTCGTCCGCCTTGCCGGTTGTGTCGGCGATTCTTGCGGAAACGATAATGCCGTCCGCGCCCAAGGCGCCCAGCACCAGCGTCTTGCTACCCTGCAGCAAATAGCCGTCTGCGTTCGGCTTGGCCGTCAGCGTCACCACGGCGGGATCACCACGCGATGCGCTCTCGCTATAGGCGAGCGCCAGGCAGCGGGAGCCGGCGGCCAATCCTGGCAGCAGGCGATCCTTCTGGGCCGCGGTCGCGACGGCCGTCAGCGTCTGCGCGGCGAGCACGGCGCAGCCCAGATAGGGTTCGATCACCAAGCCGCGACCGAACTGCTGCGTGATCAGGACCGTGTCCAGCACGCTGCCGCCGAGGCCGCCATGCTCTTCAGGCAAGGCCGCCGCGAGCCAGCCGTTGTCGGCAAAGACATGCCAGTGTTCAGTGCTACCATCCCGGCCCCTGCGCAGTTGCCCCGTGCGCTGCTCGAAGCCGTAGTCCTTGTCGATGAAGCGACGCACGCTGTCCTGCAGCAAGCGCTGTTCCGAGTTCAAATTGAAGTGCATGATCAGGAAGCCCGCATCAAAATTGGAACATCATCTTGGCGATGATCCCGCGTTGAATCTCGCTGCTGCCGCCATAGATGGTCGCAGCCCGGCGGTAGAACATCTCGCTGGCGATGTCGCCGAGCGGGTCTTGTCTTGAAGTTTCCCGCTCCGCCCCAAAGTGTCCGTCAGCCGCGGGGCAGGCAACCGCGCCGTGGTCGCCGAGGGACTCGACCAGGAACTCGCTCAGCTTCTGCTGCAATTCAGTGCCACGGAGTTTCAGAATCGATCCCATCGCATGCGCGGCGGGGCTATGGTCCGCTTCCATTGCGGCAACCCGCTGCACCAGCACCGAGATCGCCCGCACCTCCGCCTCCAGGCGCGCCAGGCGCAGCGCAAATTCGTGCCGCTCGAGCAGGGATCCGGTGCCGGCGGGCGCCCGGCGTGCCAGGCTCTTGAGCCCGTTCAGCATGCGCAGGAGCGTCGGCAGATCGGCTGCTGAGGCATGCTCGTTGTTGAGGAGGAACTTGGTGAGCTTCCAGCCCTCCCCTTCGGCCCCCACCAGGTTGCTCATCGGCACGCGTACATTGTCGAAGAAGGTCTCGTTCAGGTGATGCCGCCCGTCGATGCTGATGATGGGCCGCACCGTGATGCCCGGCGTCTTCATGTCCACGAGCAGGAAACTGATCCCGGCCTGCTTCTTCACCGAAGGATCGGTCCGGACCAGCAAGAAGATCCAGTCCGCCTGGTGCGCGTAGCTGGTCCAGATCTTCTGGCCGTTCACGAGATAGTGGCCGCCGTCGCGCACGGCCTGGGTGCGCAGCGAGGCCAGGTCCGAGCCGGAACCCGGCTCCGAGAACCCCTGGCACCACAGGCGCTCGCCGCTGAAGATCGGCGGCAGGTGTTCCGCCTTTTGCCTGGGCGTGGCAAAGTGATTCAGCACCGGTCCCACCAACTTCTGCGCAAAATTGTCCTGGCTTGGCGCACCGGCCGCGGCACACTCCTCGTCAAACACCAAGCGCTGTTGCACCGTCCAGCCGGTGCCCCCATGCTCGCTGGACCAGTAAGGCGCACCCCAGCCGTGAGCGTTGAGGATGCGCTGCCATTGCACCAGTTCCGCACGCTCTGAGCGCACACCGTTCTTGCGCCCCACCAGCGCCGCAGGCAGGCGCTCACGCAGGAATGCCCTCACCTCCTCCCGAAAGGCATCGCGATTTGGGTCTCTTCGAAAATCCATCTGAACGTCTCCTCGTTACATCAATCCGGTCACGGTTGCGCGAGATGCAATTCCTCGACGATCCGCTTCTGCTGGTGGAAGGTGGTATTTGCGTACTTCCTGTAAGCCTCGGTGCTGAGGTAAAAGGGCTCCTCGTCATACTGCTGGAGCGTCTTTTTCATGACTGGGTCTTCAAGCGCCTTCTTGAAAGCGTCGTGCAAAGCCTTGACGACCTTGTCGTTCATGCCTTTCGGGCCGGCGATTCCGTATGGGGAATTTGCGACGATGCCGTAGCCGAGTTCCTTGAGAGTCGGAACATTGGGCCAGCGCTCGGTACGCTTTTCGCCCCAGGTAACGAGCAGCCTGAACTTTCCGCTGTCGACCATCGGCGCCCAGGACGTCGTGCCGGCCAGCGCCGTGAGATGGCCGCCCAACAATGCCGCGGTCGCATCGCCCGCCCCCTTGAACGGCGCGCCGGTCCAGCGGATCCCCTCCTTCCTGGCAATCTGCTTCATGGTGATGTCGATCGTCGTGTTGACACCGGGCGTTGCATAGCTCACCTTGCCCGGGTTCTTCTTCGCGTAGTCGATGAACTCAGCCCATGTCTTCCACGGTGAGTCGGCGCGTACCACCACACCCGACGTGTAGCCCGACAATCCGATGATGTAAGTGAAGTCCGTTAGCGGATCGTAGTTCGTGGCCTGGAGATGCGGGATACGGAAGACGGACAGCGGGACCTGTGCGATCGTGTACCCGTCGTTCTTCGCCGTTTTCGCCATGGCCGCCGGGCCCAGCGTGCCGCTGACGCCCGGCTTGTTGATGACAACGATGGACTGACCGAGATATCGGCTGGCAGTGTCGGCCAGCGCGCGCAGTACGGCGTCCGCGCCGCTCGGCCAAGGGACGATGAACTGTATCGGGCGATCCGGAAACTCTCCCCCCTGGGCAGGCCCCCACGCGAAAGTGCCACTGGCGCCAAGAAACAGCGCCGCAAGGCAGTGCAGCGCCCGCCTGCGCCTGGCTCCAAGTGAATGCTGTAGCGACTCGTTCATGGTCTTCCTCCGAGGTCAATTCAACTTGTTCTCGCAATCTTAATGATTGCTGAGTCATTATTCATTTATTGGCAAAGTATGCCTACTCTAAGGCTGGCAGATCAGCCCACCTCTCCCACCTACCATCAGGCGAGCTCGAAAAATTTTTATGATCGATGACTCATTGTTCATTTTTAGGGCGATATTCGATTCTGTCAAGAAGAACCTAGACTCCAATACGCGAATTCCGCTAAGTGCTCCCATCTGTTCTCCACGTGAGTAACTTGTCAGGACACGCACGACGTCCTGGCTGGATAACATGGCCTGTGCGAATCTCAACCCACCCATCCCTACCTGTCCAAGTAAAGCAGCCAAGCAGGCGATTTCGTACCACCCGCATCAGGTGGGGCGTAGCGATGGGCGCGGCGTGTGACCCACCACGTCACGCCGGCCGTGCAGATGGCGACGGCAGAGTTCATGCGAGACGGCCATTACATGCGGCACTTGCGGCGCATGAAGCGCATCTATGCGGCCCGAAGCCAAGCGCTGCTGGCAGGCCTCGAGTCCCGGGAATTCGAGGCCTATCCGGCTGGACTGGCTATGGTGGTGCGGCTCCCCGACGACGTCGACGACAAGACGATCGCGCGGGAAGCCTACGCCTATGGGCTCGCGCCCGCGGCGTTGTCGGGCTGGTACTGTTCCACATCTACGCAGCGATCGGGGCTGCTACTCGGGGTGGCGACAGCGATTGAACAGCAGATTCCAGCCGCTTGCGATCGCCTGCACCACCTGATCCGAAAGTTCACCTGATCGCAATGGGTCGGGAGCGGAAGTTCGACGCGACAGCGGCGTCGGCGACCTGATGGATTTCCGGTTTCGGCCATGAAGCGTAGTTGGTCCACGCGATCACTCGGCCAATCGAACGTCGGCTCCAGCCAAGCTAACGGACTTTCGCTGGCAGCGATGCAAGTCGCTCCATCGGCGGAAGCGGAACGCTCTGGTCATCTCAGAGGCTTATCATGAGAACGATTTCTATTTCTAGATAATCCAGATACCGGTTGATTAGATACTGATATGACTTCCGTTGTCAATCGGATTGGTTCGGTTTCTGGTCAGTGCATTTGATCTGAATTTCCTGAGGGCGACGTAGCAGTAATTCTCGACGGTGGATCACACTGATATTCGCGGGTTGGCTACCGCATTACAGAGGTCCGTCCAACGAGCCTGCCGCTACCTATGGTCGCAAATCGGATGACATTCCTTGCGTAGTATCTTCGCGGGTTACTCGGATGCCCGGGCTACGCCGCCTTTGGCTGGCGGAAATTTCACAACCGGCGCGAAGTCGCCAGCTCGCTGGGCTTGGCGCCAACGCCCTACAGCAGCGGCGAAAGCCAGGTCGAGCAAGGCATCAGCAAGGCTGGCAACAAACGAGCCCGCTGGCTGATGATTGAACTGGCGTGGAGCTGGTTACGCTACCAGCCTGCAAGTCAGCTCACCCAATGGTTCAATGAGCGCTTTGCGCCAGGTGGCAAGCGCATGCGGCGCATCGGTATTGTGGCACTGGCACGGCGATTGGCTATTGGCCTGTGGCGCTATCTCGAGTACGGCGAGATTCCAGTCCAGGCCAGGCGAACATGAGAAGGAGGATTTTCATTATGTGTGGATTCAGACCGCTTCGCGGTCGGGCAGCCAGGCGGGCGGGCGGCGGACGGATGTAAGTGTGAATTCTCTCGGTCGCCTGTTTGCCTCTGCTTCCAAGCATCGGCGGTGCTTACGCTCACTTTTGCGAGCATAAGGCTCGCTCCTATCAATACGTGTGCAAGCTGGCTCTGCGCGGCTGGGTGCCAGGACAAGCGCCATGAGGAGGGCTTTTCAGCTTCCCGTTTGTGACATGCGCC
Organism: Cupriavidus sp. SK-4; assembly: GCF_000611125.1. Lineage (NCBI taxonomy): Bacteria > Pseudomonadati > Pseudomonadota > Betaproteobacteria > Burkholderiales > Burkholderiaceae > Cupriavidus > Cupriavidus sp. SK-4. Next base: position 27,834 of record NZ_JFJW01000111.1, on the reverse strand, counting down.
TCAGAGGCCCTGCTCCCGTCAAGAATCGCGCCGTTCCGAATGGTCTGCAGCGTCGTTGTCCCTGGTTGCCTAGGGCGGGGAGCCAGCCCATCGCTTATCTGGCCGGCAAACCACTTACCATCAACTGCCGCCGGCGCGCGCCACACTCAGGGGGCCGATCACCCCCAATTTGCGAAACGACCTTTGGAAAGCGCCGCAGGGATCCGAGCGCTGGTAGCTGGAGGTGACCGACAAATGCTACAAGACCCGGCTGGTGCCGGCTATCGGTGAGGCTCTCGCCTGATCAGGGCCTCATGCTAACGGCAGGAAAGCCGTTCTCAGCGGCGAACACACCCCCCTCAAGCCGGCGCCAACCCAATCATCCGGCTAACATTCCCCGCAGCGCGCTGCAGCGCCGGCACCATCTCCTCCCGGATCCGCGCAGGCGTAGCCTCGCCCATTGACGTAGAGATCCCAAGCGACAGCTGCCTGGACCCCACCGCAGGCAGCGGCACGGCAATCGACATCTGATTGCTTTCCGGATATTCCAGCTCGCTCCATTCGCCAACCGGGAGCGAAAGCGCCATGGCCAGGGCGCTGCCGTGCGGCAGCACGCTGCCTACCCGCAGGTTCATGACCACCAGCCGGCGCCGTTCGGCGGAGGCCATGGCGCGTCCGACGATGATGACGCCTTCGGGGTTGATCTCTCCCAGGTTCGCCGTGCCGGAATACGCGTCGGCCAGCTGCTGCAGGTGCTCCTGCACCGCCTCGGTCACACCCAGGCTTTCCATCGCGGCAAATCCGATCTCGAACACGCGCGTGGTCAGGCGCCACTGGCCGGCCTCGCGCGCTACGTAGCCCTCTTCCTCCAGCGTCAGCAGGAATCGCAGCACCGTGGGGTGGGGCAAGTCCACCGCACGTGACAGCTCGGCCAGGGTCGGACGGCCGTTCTGGCGGAAGGCTTGCAGGATGGCTAGACACCTGAGGATGGATCTATTACTCTTCATTCGTTCACTACGTGTAATATACGTTCACTAGGTGAACAATATAAACCAAGAAAGCGTGGGCGGCAAGCATTCTCGCTGCTCCACCACAGGAGACAACATGAAGCGCCCCATTTTCAGTGCCGCGCTGGCCTGCGCGGCTGCAATCATGCCCGGGTCTGCCGCCTGGGCCAGCGATGCCTGGCCGAGCAAGCCGATCAAATGGGTGGTCCCTTACCCGCCCGGTGGATCCACCGACATGCTTGCGCGCATCGTCGGCCAGAAGTTGGGGGAACGGCTCGGGCAACCCGTGGTGGTGGAGAACAAGGCAGGCGCCGGCGGCAATGTCGGCACTGACTACGTGACCAAGCAGCCGGCCGATGGCTACACCATCGTGATGGGTAATATCGGCCCCATCGCCATCAATCCCTCGCTCTATCCCGACCTGCCGTACAAGCCGGGCAAGGATCTTGCGCCGGTGACCATGCTGATGGCGGTGCCCAACCTGCTGGTCGTGAATACGGCACTGCCGGTGCAATCCGTGAAGGACCTGATCCAGTACGGCAAGCGCCAGGCTACGCCGCTGACCTATGCAACGCCGGGCGCCGGCACCTCGCTGCACCTGGCGGGCGAGCTGTTTGCCAGCACCGCCGGCGTGCGCATGACCCACGTTCCTTACAAAGGCAGCGCGCCGGGGCTGAACGACACCGTGGCGGGCCATGTTCCGGTGATGTTCGACAACATGCCGTCGGCGCTGCAGCTGGTGAAGTCCGGCAAGCTGCGCGCGCTGGCCATCACCGGGGCCCAGCGTTCGCCGCTGCTGCCTGATGTGCCCACCATGGCGGAAGCCGGCCTGCGCGGCTATGAGATTGCTGGCTGGTTTGGCGTGCTGGTGCCGGCCGCTACGCCCAAGCCCGTCATCGCCCGGCTGGATGCAGAACTGGAAGCGGTACTGAAGATGCCCGACGTCCGCAAGAAGATCGATGAAATGGGCGGCGTCATCTCCGGTGCCGGGCCGGAGGCGTTCGGTGTCTTTATCGACGCGGAAACGCAGAAGTGGCGCGCGCTGGTGCGTAGCGCCCATATCACTGTCCAGTAATCCTCGCAGCCGCGAACCGTCTATCAGCAAGGAGAACACAAGCCATGTCGCAATATCGCTTTATCGATGTCCAACCTATCGCGGGCGCCCTCGGTGCGGAGATCACCGGAGTAGACCTGTCCAAGCCGGTGCCGGATCAGACCTTTGCTGAGATCCGCTCGGCGCTCCATGACCATCAGGTCATCTTCTTTCGCGACCAGCAGCTCACGCCCGAGCAGCACAAGGCATTCAGCGCCCGCTTCGGCAGTCTCCTCGAAGTACCGTTTGTCCGTGCACTGGAAGGCCACGCTGAAATCCTGCCGGTAATGAAGGGCAAGACCGAGAAGACACGGCGCAACTTCGGCGGCGCCTGGCATACGGACATGAGCTACGCGGAAGTCCCACCACTGGGCTCCGCCCTGTATGCGCGCGTGATTCCGCCTTACGGTGGCGACACTCTCTGGGCCAGCATGTACCAAGCCTACGATGCCCTCTCAGACGGGCTCAAGCTGGTGCTCGACAAGCTCCGGGCGGTACACAGCCCCGTGCGCTCTTATGGAGCAGGCGGTGCTGTCGTCAACAATGGCGACCCCGCTCACAAAATGGACGTACGGACCGATGACCGCGCCAACAGCGAGATCCTGCATCCGGTGGTGCGGGTGCATCCCGTCACGGGCAAGAAGGCGCTGTACGTCAACAGTACCTACACGCTGCGCTTCGAAGGCATGACCGAAGAAGAAAGTGCACCGCTGCTGCAATACCTCTACGCCCACGCCGCCCGCCCCGAATTCACCTGTCGCTTCCGCTGGAGTCGCGGCGCGCTTGCCGTGTGGGACAACCGTTGCACGCAGCATCTGGCCATGAATGACTACGATGGCTTTGACCGCGAGCTGCATCGCACAACCATCGCTGGCGACCGCCCGGTCGGCGTGGCAGCCTGAGCGCGCCGCTGTTCGTCTGGTGCGCCCCACTCGCTCCCTTACGCACATCTAGGAGACGCCATGGCAATGCAAGTTTTGCCGCAGGACGCACCGTGCGGTGCGCTCATCAAAGGCCTAGACCTGAGGCAGGCACTGACCGATGCGCAAGTCGCTGAGATCCGCCAACACTGGCTTGCGCACAAGGTCATTGCCTTCCCGGACCAGGAGCTCGCCGTGGAAGACATTGAGCGCTTCGCCGCGACGATCGGCCCGCTGGGGAGCGATCCCTACTTCACCGCCATCCCCGGCCATCCTCATGTCGCGCAAGTCCGGCGCGATGCCGCGGAGCGTACGCCGATCTTTGCCGAGACCTGGCATTCGGACTGGAGCTTCCTGGCACAGCCGCCGGCGGCCACGGTGCTGTACGGCAATGTCATTCCACCGGTGGGCGGCGACACCCTGTTCGCTGACCAATACGCCGCCTGGGACGCATTGCCGACTGAGCTCAAGTCACTGGTGGCTGACAAGCAAGGCATCCATTCTGCGCGCCGCGGCTATTCGCGGCAGGGTGCCTATGGTGAGAAGGACAAGGGGCGCTCGATGGCGATCCGCTATTCGGACAGTGCGCTGGCGACGCAACTGCATCCTATTGCGCGCAAGCATCCGGAGACGGGACGCACGGCCTTGTTCGTCAGCATGGGCTACACGATTGGCATCGATGGCATGAGCGACGAAGAGGCGGCGCCAGTCCTCCGGGCGCTGTTCGACCATCAGGCTCAGCCGGAGTTCGTGTACCGACATCGGTGGTCGCAGGGGATGCTTATGGTTTGGGATAATCGGTGCGTGAATCATGCCGCGACGGGGGGATATGACGGGCATGACCGGCTGCTGCACCGGATTACGGTGGAGGACTGGAGCGCTAGTACCTGTTCACGGGATTAGGAGAACCATTCAGCGGACATATCTTAGGCCGGTCCGGCTACTCCTCACTTGCTTCGCTTCCTCCTCTAACGTCAGCGCGTCGCCAGCAGACGGATACCGCCGCACGCTGACCATAAGCTGCCGTGCAACGTGTCCGGTTGCGGCAGTATCGGCGGCGCCGGCGGCCTGCTCTGCACCAGCGTGTTTGTCGACGGCATTCCTCATGCCGAAGGCCGACATCGTCCCTACCCCGCGGATTGAGTACGTGGCCGGCTGGAGCTGTGCATCCTTGCCCTGCAAGGCCATCCCGCAAAGTACGTGCGCAAGCTAATACGCCCTGTCGAAACAGTTCGCACCGACGTCGTTATCGACAACCGGGGCGATGGCTTCCACAGATCACCTGATGATGGAGAGTATCAACTACTGCGCCAAGGCCAGACTACGGTTTCTGACCAGGCACGGCGCCCGCGATGCCGCTATTGCGAGCCTGGGTGTCACCTCCTCGCGGCAAGGTCAAGCGGCTGGGAGTCGCCAACTCCTTCGCCTTGTTAGAATTTGCGGATTAGGAGGCTATGGGAAGAGTGCGCAACCCGACCGTTCTTCGCATGACCAAATGGCCAAATATGGGAGGGCAATTTGTTCAGCGATGCATTGGGGAGCAGTTCCTGCCTCGTGCTGCAACGATGCCTTCGAGGCGAAGGCTGGCCGGCAAGTCATTCAGCGCGCTCGCTCCCCCTAGCCCATTACGAATATACTGGCCGGACCACGGAAGAGCCTCGCCCATGTGAGGCCGACAAAGTGCCAGCAAACATCCTTTTGCCAGCAGCCACCCCCCTTAAGGCCGTTGGCTTTCGCTAACCTGACCCCTAGGCATTCTCCAATAATGTGGCAACCGGACCCCGCCTCTCTTCGGCTCTTCATCGCGGTCTGTGAGGAAGGCAGCATCGCACGTGCCAGCGAGCGAGAGGGCATGGCCACGGCAGCCGTGAGCAAGCGCGTGGCCGATATGGAGCGCGGACTCGGCACGCAACTACTGATCCGTAGTTCGCGTGGCGTGAACCCTACGCCGGCGGGAGATATCCTTCTGCGCCATGCCAAGCAACTGATGCTAGGCGTTGAGCAAATGCAATCCGATCTGAGTGAGTTCTCCTCCGGGGTCCGAGGCCTGGTCCGGGTTCTCGCGAATATTTCGTCCATCGTTGAGTTCGTGCCTGAGGAAATCGCCTCCTTTCTGCAGACACACGAGAATATTCACGTCGTTCTTGAGGAACGGGCCAGCTCGGAAATCGTCAGGGGCATTGCTGAGGGTAGCGCCGACATTGGCATCTGTCGTGACTTCGTCGCGGAACGGGAAGTCGAAATGATGCCATTCCGCGCGGATCACTTCTGCGTCGTCGTGCATCGCAGCCACCCTCTGGCGGATCGGAGCGAGATATCTTTTGCAGACACCCTCGGCTACGAGCACGTTGGCTTCGCACCCAACGTCGCCCTACATGCGCTGACCCGCAGAGTTGCCCATGAGCACAGGCGAACCATCCGGTATCGGGCCAACGTCACGACTTTCGATGCGGCGTGCCGCCTGATACACCTGAATCTTGGTCTCGCCATTCTGCCTGCGGAAGCCATACAGAAGTACCAGCCGCTCTACGATATCTGCGCGGTCAAGTTGACCGACCCGTGGGCGACACGGCAGTTCGTCATTTGCGTTCGCCACGCCGACCAGCTTTCCTCCGCTGCGAGCAAGTTTCTTGCACATTTGACGCGCCCTCTCCCTGCAGGCAATTCATCGTAGTAATGTGGCAGCAGTAACTCTACCCGTCCGGGCCATCGCGTAAGACGATGGCAGCCATCGCCGGACTGCAATTGCTGCAAGCGCGGCATGAAGGCAAGCTCTGATCCCAGATCATCTAAGGGAATTTGAGCGTGCAGCCTGGCGCAATTTCCACAAGCCCTGCCGCATACGGAGCACTTCAATGCGTAGCGAAAAGACTCCAGCAGCGCATCGTCTGCCGCTAAGCGGAATCCGTGTCGTTGAGATGACCCACATGGTCATGGGTCCGGCATGCGGACTCATTCTTGCTGACTTGGGAGCAGAGGTCATCAAGGTCGAGCCGCCGAAAGGTGACGGCACTCGCCGGTTGCTCGGCGCGGGCGCAGGTTTTTTTCGGGCCTTCAACCGGAACAAGAAAAGCATCGCGGTTGAGGTTAGCGAAAGCAAGGACATGGAAGCCCTGCTGAAGCTGATCGACACCGCCGATGTCTTTCTTGAAAATTTCAAGCCCGGCCGCATGAAGGACCTGGGTCTGGACTATGAAACGCTTCGCAAGCGCAACCCGAAGTTGATCTATGTCTCGCACAAAGGATTTCTCAGCGGGCCATACGAGAAGCGTCTTGCTCTCGACGAAGTTGTGCAGATGATGGCGGGGCTGGCCTACATGACAGGCCCGGTCGGACGTCCCTTGCGCGCCGGCAGCTCGGTCAATGACATCATGGGCGGCATGTTCGGCGCCATTGGCGTCCTGGCTGCCTTGTACGAACGCAACACCACCGGAGCAGGCAAGGAGATTCAATCTGGCCTGTTCGAGAACTGCGTCCTCCTGTCTGCACAGCACATGCAGCAATACGCCGTGACCGGAAAACCCGCCGCCCCGATGCCCGCACGGATCAGTGCCTGGGCCGTTTACGACGTGTTCCAGCTTGCAGGCGGCCATCAGATGTTTATTGCCGCGACGGGCGACGCCCAGTGGCGGACGCTTTGCCGCATCATCGGCAGGAGCGATCTCCTCGAGGACCAGCGCCTTGCGTCCAACAACGACAGGGTATTGGCAAGGGACTGGCTGTTGCCCACGCTTGCCGAAACGCTGAGCGCCTTCCGTCCCGAAATGCTGACGGCCGCCTTCGAAGCTGGCAACGTACCGTTTGCTGAGATCACCCGCCCTGAAGAGCTCTTCGACGACCCTCATCTCAAAGAGAGCGGCGGGCTGGCGAAGCTTCAGGTCGATGACGGCACCACTACCGAAGTTCCGCTGCTGCCGTTCACCTTGGATGGCGCACGGCTGCAGCCTCGCATGCCGATACCGCGCATTGGCGAGCACACCCGCGAGGTGCTGGAGTCCGCCGGTTGTGGCGCAGGCGACGTGGATGGCATCGTGGCCAGGCGCTGCGAACCCGGTCTTGCCCAACCGGCATCTGGCTGCGGGGATTGATCCTGCCGCCAAGCGATACCAGCGTGGGCATTCGCCAGCGTGGAGGTCTGGCGACGTTCAGGCTAGCTCGGAAATATCGAGAACAGGAGACAAGGATGAAGAAAGGAATGACTGCAGCGGTTCTAATGTGTGGGCTGATGGTGGCAACATCCGCATCCCATGCAGAAACCACATGGCCGGCCAGGCCAATCCGGTTGGTGATCCCGTTCCCGCCCGGTGGCGGCACCGATATCCTTTCTCGCATTGTTGCGAACGAGGTGTCTCAGAGTACCAAGTGGACGTTCGTCCCGGATAACAAGCCTGGCGCCGGCGGGACCATCGGAATTGCCGGTGTGGTCAAGGCCCCACCCACTGGCTACGACATTGTGATGGGGCAGAAGGACAATGTCGTGGTCGCGCCATGGGTGAACAAGGCCGTGACCTACGACCCGCGCAAGGATCTCGTGGCAATCGCTCACGTTGCCTACATTCCCCTGGTAATCGTCAGTCCAAAGGATTCCCCTTACAACTCATTCCCGGACCTGGTGGCCGCCGCTCGGAAGTCGCCTGGCACGATCACATATGCATCACCGGGCAACGGCACTACGGCCCATCTTGCAGGGGAGATCATTGGCAAGGCCGCGGGCATCAAGCTCCTGCATGTCCCCTACAAGGGCTCCAATGCTGCGCTGGTAGACACCATGGCCGGGAACGTGAATGTGATGATCTCCTCGGTCCCATCGGCCTTGGCGCAGATCAAATCGGGAAAGGTGCGGGCCATCGCTGTCACCTCGGCAACGCGTAGTACCGCCTTGCCCGAAGTCCCCACGGTTGCCGAGAGCGGGTACAAACAGATTGACGTCAGCACCTGGTATGGGCTCTTTGCTCCTGCGAAGACGCCGAAGAACGTTGTGGAACGCATTGGTGCGGAAGTGAACAAGGCAATGGCCAAGCCAGCTGTCATCCACAACATCAATGAACAGGGTGCGGAAGCGAAGTCCATGTCCGCGGCAGAGTTCTCACAGCTTGTCCAAAGCGACTATTTGAAGTGGAAGGACATCGTAAAGGCGTCCGGAGTCACGGTTGAATGAGCAGGATTGGCTAAGCGTCATAAATGCGATGGCTGATCTTAGCCGGAGGCCCGCTCGTCGCAAGGACTCGCGCGCTCCAGCCCCGCTTATGGGGCACTAGTAGCGTGCAGCTCTCTGCGGCGAGCGATGAAAAACCTTCCCAAGCCTCGCTTCAGCCTTTGGCATCTTCAGTAGGTGGCTGGTACCCGGCACTGAGAAGAGCAGCCGTGACACCATGGCTCGCGGCCGAGTAGACATGCCGGATACGGCACTCCCAGTACATTAGTTCCGCAATCCTCAATGTTCCGCCGAATCAATACTCCTGCGGCAAACCTCGGTTCATACAATGCGCGGCAAGGCATTGCATTGATCACGTAACGGTACGCCGAGGCTATATCTCCCGTCTCCATCGAGAAATAACCTCCGTACATCACGGCGAGGAGTATTTCAGAAAATGGTCAGGCTGGGTATTGACATTGGCGGTACGTTCACCGATTTCGCACTTGAGGTTCTTCACGATGGTGCCGTGCGTCACCACTTCCTGAAGATACTGACAACACCCCACGCACCAGAAGTTGCAGTTGTGGAAGGCACCCGCCAGATACTCGCAGCAGTTGGCCTTCAACCGGCTGACGTCAAAACACTGGTACACGGCACTACCTTGGCGACCAACGCAGTCATCGAGCGTCGCGGCGCACGCATCGCGTTCCTTACGACAGAGGGATTTCGCGACACCCTGGAAATGGGCAACGAAAGCCGGTACGACCACTATGACCTTCATGTGGAAAAGCCAGAGCCACTCGTCCCACGCTGTCTGCGGCTGACAGTGCGGGAACGCCTGGCGTCGGATGGCAAGGTCCTGGTGCCCTTGGATGAGGAGGGCTTGCAAGAACTGTTTCCGACCCTTGATGAAGCAAAGGTGGAAGCTGTCGCGATCGGGTTCTTGCATAGCTTTGCCAATCCCGAGCATGAACGTCGGGCCGCGGAACTGCTACGCGCATGGCGTCCGGGGATACGCGTTTCCCTGTCCTGTGAGGTCGCACCTGAAATCCGCGAGTACGAGCGCTTTGCCACCGTTTGTGCAAACGCCTATGTCCAGCCCGTCATGGCGGGATACCTTGAGCGCCTCGAACGCGAAATGGATGCCCTCGGCATCTCCGCGCCATTGATGCTGATGTTGTCCAATGGCGGCTTGTGTGAAGCCGAGGTAGCACGGCGCTTTCCGGTACGCTTACTCGAATCGGGGCCAGCAGGCGGGGCTATTCTCGCCGCCCATGTGGCGCGAACGCTCAGGCTGGATCGTGCGCTACTCGTCGACATTGGCGGGACGACAGCGAAACTCTGCTTTATCGATCATGGCGTGCCCCAGACTGCGCGCTCGATGGAAGTCGCGCGTATCGCGCGGTTCAAGGCGGGAAGCGGCATTCCGCTGCGCTTTCCGGTCATCGAACTGGCTGAGATTGGCGCCGGTGGCGGCTCCATTGCGCACCGGGACACGCTTGGGCGGCTGCAGGTGGGGCCAGAAAGTGCCAGTTCGGTGCCCGGGCCTGCTTGCTATGGCCGAGGCGGCACAGCACCTACGGTCACGGACGCACATCTGCTTCTGGGGAGAATCGACCCGGACGAATTCGGCGGCGGCAAGATGCAGCTCGATCCAGGCGCAGCCCAGCGCGCGTATGAACAACTGGGCGATGCACTCGGCATGTCGGCCCAGGACGCCGCCTGGAGCGTGTGTGAGATTGTCGACGAGAACATGGCCAATGCAGTGCGCGAACACGCCGTGGAAGTCGGCAAAGGGCTGGATGGCCGCACGCTGATCGCCATTGGCGGCATGGCTCCGCTCCATGGCGCTCGCCTAGCCGCCAAACTGGGGCTGGACCATGTGATCGTCCCTGTCGGCGCGGGCGTGGGTTCCGCATTAGGCTTTCTCCGGGCGCCGGTTTCGTTCGAAGCCACCCGCAGCGTCCAGCTTTGCACGGCGCAGTTCGACCCCAATGCTGCCAATGCCATCGCCGATGACCTCATCGCAGACCTGCGTCAGCTGGTTCGCCGCGCTGCCTCGACGCAACCCATGATAGAGCATCGCATGGCCTGGATGCGCTACAAGGGCCAGGGCCACGAGATTCGTGTCCAGTTGCCGTCGCGCCGGTTCCAGGCCGGTGACGGCGAGTTCCTGAGGGAAGCCTTTGAGGCGGCCTACCACGCATCCTATGGCCGTACGGTCGAAGCGGGACAGGTCGAGATCCTGGGTTGGACCATCAGGGTCGAAGCGTCAGACGCCCAAGCATTACACGCGCCGATGCCTGCCCACCAACCCGCCGCCCGGTCGATGGGCGCAGCGTCACCGACGTTTCGCGATGCGTTCGACCAGGGTGCGAGAACCTGGAAGCGCTACGCGGTTCATCGCATTGCCGAACTCGGGCAGGCCGATCCTCTACCTGCGCCGGCTCTCCTGGCGACAAACGAAACGACAGTCGTGGTTCCGCTGGGATTCAGCTTTGCAGTTGGCACAACCGGAGAGCTCCAACTCCTGCGTGATCAGGATCCCGGCGCCCAAAGCAGCACCGTCGCCGTCACCGAAATGCCAGCTAGCATCCGCCTGCAAGTCCTGTGGGACCGGCTCAATGCCCTGGTTGAAGAGCAGGCACGCACCATGATGCGGACCGCATTCTCGCCAACGGTACGGGAAGCCGGTGACCTGGCGGCCGGACTCTTCGATCTGCAGGGACGCCTTGTCGTTCAGGCGGTTACCGGAACACCAGGGCACGTGAACTCCCTTGCCGCGTGCACGGTGCACTTCCTGAAGAAGTACCCGCTCGCGGAAATGAACGAAGGCGACCATTTCATTACCAATGACCCGTGGCTTGCCTCGGGGCATCTGCACGACATTACGGTGATGTCGCCGGTATTCCAGGCTGGCCGGCCCATCGGCTTCTTTGCCTGCACCTGCCATCAGGTCGACATCGGCGGCCTTGGTATGGGGCCGGATGCAAGATCCGTCTATGAAGAAGGCCTTCAGATTCCAATGCTCAAGCTGGCGCGAAAAGGCCAGCTGAATGAAGACCTTCTTGATATGGTGCGAGTCAACGTGCGCCAACCTGAGTCAGTGATTGGCGACATCCTCTCCTACGTCACCGCCAACGAGAGCAGCGGCAGGCGACTGGTGGCAACGCTGGACGAGCTGGGCGAAATGGGGCTGAAAAGGATAAGCAGCTTTGTTTGCGAACGCTCCGCCGCCGGAATGCGCGCAGCGCTCGAAAAACTGCCGCATGGTACGTTTCGTCACAGCATGAAGCTCGATGGTTACGATGCGCCAGTGCATATCGAATGCCAGGTCACGATTTCCGCAGACCGCGTTTCAGTGACCTTCGATGGCACTTCAGCCGCCAGTCAGCGAGGCATCAATCTGGTTCTGAATTACACACGCGCCTATGCCTCCTTCGGCGTACGGGCGGCAGTCGCGCCTTCCGTTCCCAACAATGCCGGCTCGCTTGCGCTCGTCGAGGTCAATGCCCCCGTGGGCTCAATCCTCAATGTAGAGCGCCCGGCCCCGGTCTGCGCACGACATATCATCGGGCAATTCCTGCCGGAAGTTGTCCTGGGCGCGCTTTCCGCTGCGATGCCTGACAGCGTGCCGGCAGAGGGCGCAGCATGCAACTGGGGCCTTCAGTTGCGCGGACAAAGCTCCAGCGAGCGACAGCAGGGGTTCGAAATCCTGTTCTTCAACTCTGGCGGCTCAGGTGCGCGTCCGAACAGCGACGGGCTCTCCGCAACTTGCTTCCCAAGCGGCATCCGCTCCATACCGGTGGAAATCTGCGAAAGCGTTGCTCCCATTGTCATATGGAAAAAGGAACTGCTGCCCGGATCGGGAGGCGCCGGCAAATGGCGAGGTGGCCTGGGTCAGCGCGTGGAAGTGTCCACCCGCGACGGCTCATCATTCCAGTTCTTCGGTCTCTTTGACCGTGTGCGCAACCCTGCGAGAGGTCGCAATGGCGGCATGGACGGTGCACCGGGTTGGGTTGGCCTCACCACCGGCGAGACGCTCAAGTCGTTAGGCTTGCAGACGGTTCCGTCTGGCCAAGTGCTGCGCATCGATGTTCCTGGTGGTGCGGGCTTCGGCTGCGCCGAATCCCGTGACAACGACGCACGTCGACGCGATGCCGAAATGGGATATGCAGCATGACAAGCGGCACGGGGATAAGGACCCCATCCTTATGACATTTGACTCTAAGTGGCCTCTGGTCCATTAGCGGAGAAATCTTAACGTAGTTCATCACCACATAAACTCTCATGAAATCATTCATCGCTTCATTGGCACGCTGTCTTGTGGTATTGCCCGTGGCTCTCGCGGCACAAAGCGGTGCGGCACAGGAGGCGCCGGTCAGGATCCTGGTGGGCTTCCCGGCTGGCGGCGTCACTGATGTCGTGGCTCGACTGCTGGCCAAGGGCATGCAGCCAGAGCTTGCGCGGGCGGTCATTGTGGAAAATCGTCCCGGTGCGGGAGGTCAGATTGCGGCACAGGTCCTAAAAGCTGCCCGCCCTGATGGCAATACACTGTTCCTGACTAACAGCCATACCACTGCCATGATCCCCCTTACGAGTCTCCACCCGGGCTTTGATCCCGAGAAGGACTTTATTCCGATTGGCCTGGTAGGGACGATGCCAAATTTCTTCGTCGTGAATCCTGACATCGTAGGAACCAACGTGGACAGCCTGAAGGCGTTCTCACAATGGGCAAGAGAAAAGCCCGGCCGGGGCAACATCGGCGTTCCGGCGCCAGCTAGTGCGCCGGAGTTCTCCGTATCGCTGCTGAACAAGGCCTTCGGTGCAGACCTCAAGGCCGTCACCTACCGGGGCGATGCACCAATGGTTCAGGACTTGCTGGCGGGGCAGATTCCCGCGGGCATCTGTGCGATGGCCGCCGCACTGCCTCATGTTCGCGCGGGTAAGCTCAAACTGCTGGCCGTCGATGGCCCCGAACGACTGGCTGGCTTTGACGTTCCCACCTATGCCGAGCGAGGCGTGGGCGGCCTGAGTGACGCCATGACAATCGGCATCGTCGCACCGGCCGGCATCTCGCCCGTGCTGGTGACAAAGTACAACGCGGCGATAAACAAGGTCGTCGCGTCCAAGGCCTTTCGCGACCGGGTTGCGGAATCCGGCATCATCGCCAGCACCGGTACGCCGGATGACATGGCGCGCATCACGGAAGCCAGCAGGAAGGCCAATGCACTATTGGTGAAGGCGGCTGGGTACCAGCCGCAGTAAGAACCCGGGGGCAGACTGGCGGGATCAGTCTGCCGCCACATCCCCCGGGTTGGAGGCAAGGCCTCAATCGTAGTAGGCAGGCTTCACACTCGCGTGCAGCCAGTTGACCAGTGTGACCGTATCGAAAACCGGCAATCCGGTCGCCTCGCGTATCGCCCTGGAATGCCGCGGGAAGTTGGCACACTCGCAGACGATCGCGCCGACATCTGCGTGCCGTTGCAGCAGGCGCCGTGCCGCCGCGACAACTTCCAGGCGATGCGCATGTCCGTCCACCCGCAGCCGGTTTTCGCGATGGTCTCGAAGGAACATACTGCTTTCATCGAGCGCTTCGACTGGCAGGTCAGGCGGCACGCCGATTGCACGCAAGACTTCGTCGGTGAGCCCCGCGCGCGTCGCCGCGAGAATCCCGACGCGGCGTCCCGCCGGCAGCAGCTGTCGCACCATCGGAATCTGCAGCAGGCTGGACGTTGCGACCGGAACCGGGCAGCTTGCAGCCAGCCGGGATTGCAGCGGTGCCAGGAAGCCACAACTGGTGGCGATCGCATCGACCCCAGTTGCCACCAGCTCCCTGGCGCCCGCGACCAGGGTAGCCAGCATCCCCTCTGTGTCGCCACGGGCTGCCGCCGCGGCATCGGCGCCGCGCACGACCGCATACTGGACCGGGAACGGCCAGGTTGCGGCATGACCGACGTCGCCAGGCAGCCGCTCAAAGCCGGTGTCGAGCATCAGGATGCCAACCGCAACGCCGTGTACGGGGCGTGACCGCCGTCCCGGATCAGATGCGTCCATTTTCAGTCAACGAAGCAATTGCACGAAGCCATGCTGGCAGGAAGGGGCCGGCCCAGCTGAGCAAGCTTCTTGCGGCTGATCAATGTCGTGTAGTCATCCGGTCCCGGTTTGAGGGGGGCGAGCTCAGACGGCCGTTTTCCGTCCAGGATCTTCACCGCAAGTTGGGCCGCCTGCGCCCCCTGGGCCGCATAAGATGCCGAGTATGCGACTGCCACGACCCCGCTCTTCTTTATCAACTCAGTCTCCGCGCTCAGGATAGGAATCTTGTAGCGGTCGGTAACGGAAGCCACGGCGGGCATCGATGACTGTACGAGATTGGAGCCGATGGCATAGACGAAATCGACGTCGGACAGCATCTGTGTCCGCTGAGGCACGTCCATTGAGGCATCCACGCTCACACTGCGCAAAACCAGGCCCTGGCGCGCTGCCGCGGCTTCGATCGCTTTGACCGCAACCACATCGTTTGCCTCGCCGGGAGAATACAGCACGCCAAACCGCTTGGCGCCGGGGAACATACGCTTGGCGAACGTCATCACCGCATCGTAGTCCATTGCGCTGGCCGAGCCGACGAAGCGAGCGCTGCCTTGCCGCCAGTTCGGCACGAGCCCGGCCGCCACCGGATCGCTGATCAAACAGAACACCATCGGCAGAGACTTGTTCGTAATACTCGAAAGCGCCGCCTGGGAAACCGGGGTTGTGACTGTCAGGATGACCGCCGGCTTCTTCGCCTCAATCTGTCCGAGGATCTGGGGGATCATCGCAGGCGTGAAATTCGCGTCGCTGTAGACGTACGTGGTGTTCTTTCCTTCCACGTAGCCGTGCCTGCGCATTTCCTCCTTGAAGCCAGAAACGCTCTGATCCAGCGCGGGATGCGGACCAAAGTTGGCAATGCCGATTACGGTCTTGCCTTGTGGCACGCTCTTGGCTGCCGGTTCCTGCGCCGCGGCTGCCGCCGCCAGCGCGCTCAGCGCGAGTGCCAGGCCCGCAGCCACGGCGCGTGCCGTCTTGTGTGTTTTCAACATGGGCGTTTCCTCTGAGGAACAAAGACGTCCGGGTTCTGGGCGCCCCCACCCGCTGCCTGGTGCCGCGGGCGGAAAGCGGGGCCGCAGATCAGTCGATCTCAGACAGCTCATCCAGCGGCTTGATTCCGCCCTCGTTCGCGATCAGCGCGCGTTTGCGGACATAGCGCAGGATGCTCGTGGCGCCATAGCGCGAACCGCCCATGCCCGAGAACTTGAAAGCAGTTTTTTCGCCGTCGAACATCATGCCGCGCTGCAATTCCGTGTCGTTGATGCTGACCCCGCCGGCCTCCATGCGCGTGGCGAAATCGCCGGCGGTATGCGTATCCGGGCCGAACACGGCACCGCTCAAGCCAAAGATGGTGTCGTTCGCAAGTCGCTCCGCCTCGTCTTCGCTGGCAAAGCGCATGACCGGTACCACCGGACCGAAGGTCTCCTGCGTCATCAAATCCATCGAGTGATCCACGTCAATCACGATCGTGGGGTCGAGCCATACCGCGCCGCCAACGTTCTCCACCACGCCACCCGTTACCACGCGCGCACCTTTGACAACTGCGTCCTGCAATTGGGCGCGGACGATGTCTCCCTGGGCTGCGTGGATGAAAGGGCCATAGTGGCCGCGATCGCCGGCGGCGGCGCTGCGGCGCATGCCCTGGACCTGGCGGACCAGTTCCTCTACGAAGGCATCGTGGATCGACTCGTGGACGTACACCCGCTCGATGGCATAGCACACCTGACCGGTGTTATAGAGCGCACTGCGTAGAATGCTGGTGGCGGCGCGCGCGAGGTCAGAACCGGCCAGCACCACGGCCGGATCCTTGCCGCCGAGCTCCAGGAATGCCGGGATGAAGCGCTCCGCAGCGGCAACGGCAATCTTGCGTCCGGTCGGCACGCTGCCGGTAAACACGATGGCATCGACTTCCGACAGCAAGGCGCGGCCGGTTTCCGCCGCGCCCTGCAGAAGGCTGATTACCCCGTCCAGCCCGGGCACGTCGACGATCGATGCCTGCAGGGGTTCCACGAAACGTGGCGTCACCTCACTCGGCTTGATGACGACGGCTGCGCCCGCCAGCAATGCCGGAATGGCATCAATGAACGAGAGCACCAACGGGAAATTCCAGGGGCTGATGACGCCGACCACGGGATATGGCACCAGGGTCGTCTTGAACACGACATCGCTGTTATTGCGGAACTTGCGGAATGGCTGCGCGAGGACTTCGGGTGCCGCCTCACAGTATCCATGAATGAAGTGGATGACCGCACCAAGCTCTTCCCGCGAGATCCTGGTGCGGCCAGTGTCGTCTGCCAGCGCACTGGTAATGGCATCTGCCCGGATTTCCAGGGCCGTGGCCCAGGCCGACAAGACCTGTATACGGTGTTCGAGTCCCTTGCCGTACCACTCCCGCTGCGCGTCGCGTGCCCGCGCCACGGTCTTGCCTACCGCATCTGCATCGGCGGCGACAAATTCGTAGTCTTGCGCGCCGGTGCGGGGGTTCCTCACTTTGATAACTGCCATGCGTTCCTCGTCGTTGATCGCACCCGCCTCTCGGGTATGGGGACGATCCTATGCGAGGACCACGGCGCGCAAGGGCGCGCCCGCAGAACGAATGCCAATCGACTAGGAAATGCTGCAGATTCCCAATCTCCGCAGAGGCGCGGCCTTACAAATCCTCTGCTGCGGTAACCCCCGCGGATGAAGAACGGGCCCGCACGTTGCGCAAGTCTGCCATCCGCCTGGCATCCTTGGGAGCGAAGCCAAAATAATCGCGGAATGACGCCGTGAAACTGGTCTGGTGCTGGTAGCCCACTGCGAACGCCACCTCGTTGACACTCAGGCGTTCGTTCCCTAGCAACTCCAGTGCCGTGTCCATGCGCGCCCGGTGGCCGCATTCAAACACCGTCATGCCGTAAAGAAACTTGAAGCCGCGCTTGAGCTTGGATGTGTTGGTCCCTACGGCGCGCGCCAGCTCTGGGATCGTCATCATGTGCCGAAGGTCACCGACAAGAAGATCTCGTGCCTTCTCAATCAGCCGCAGGTCCCGGGAAGAGAACACCTCGGCGGTGTGATGGCTCTCGAGATAGGCCTGCCACAGATCCAATGATGCGCACATCACCTCGTAGGCCTTGGCTTGAGCGAAGAGCAGGCGCCGATAGCCTTCGTACGGATTCTCCAGCAGTTGCTTGACTGCTGTCAGCACCTGAGGATTGACCGGCATTTGGTGGCAGAACACTTGTTCGTTCCGCAGCTTCTGCAGTTGCTGCCAAAGCGGGCCATCAACGCCCAGGGAGGCCCTCAGGAAACTGTGGAAATAATCACGGCTGATATAGAGGCCAACAGAGCGCCAGAGGCCTGGACCGCAAGACACTTCATAGTGCATGTCATCGCCCTGGTACACCACAGTCAGATTCGGCGAAGCGACTTCGATCCTTCCGGTCTCCGAGAACTCAACGCTCACCGGACCGGCCACCATGAAGTGGAATTCGATATACCCCTCGGGCAGCACGCTCTCGCTATGCTGCCGGGTCAGGTGGCCGTCCGAGACCACCAGGAGAATCTCGTCCCGGATGCTGATCAGCTCCCACTTCCCTTCTTCTGGATCGTCAGAGACCGGAACGGTGCCACCGTACAGGCCAGCCTCTCCGTGCGGAGCGGAAGACAAGTGTCCCGGCTGATCGCGAAGTGCGCTGAATGCCTCGCTGGTACGAGCATGACGGCCAGCCAGGCGCGTACGGAACAAGCCATTGTTTCCCGGCTCCGGCAACGTAAGATTCAAACTGGCCATCGTGTCTTCCTCAAGCAGATTCTGGATTGCGCCGCTACGCGTTTTTTTGCGGGCGCGATTGACCGGAACGTTGCAACGCCACAAACGCCAGCGATGCCTCCGCCCCCCCGGCAAGACCGGCGCAATGTCGCCGCTTGGCGGCTCATCGTAACGCCATCCGCGGCCGCCCTTGTTACCTCAAATGAATTGAGTTCGGATTTCCTATGTTCCCGGAGCTCTCGCACAGGCGGAAAAGGCGCCCGTTAAGGTAACGTCAGACTACCTTCCGAACTATCCGAGAAAACCATGAGGCACTACCTGAGCCGCCTGCAAGCACGCGGCGACCTGGCAATTGTGGAGCGCGAAGTCGAGCCCCGTTTCGAAGCGGCCGCTATCGCACGTCGACTGCAACGTGTCTCGAACCAGGCCGTGCTTTTCAAGAACGTGCGCGGCTCCGCACTTCCGGTTGTCATGAATATCTACAGCGACCATGAACGCCTGCGCGAGATGATCCGCTGTGGCACCCGCACCTTCTGTGAGCGGCTAGATGAGGAGATCGAAGTCGCAGCAACCCTCCAGACCTTTGCGGAAGAGGATTCCCAGCCCGAGCGCCTCGAAAGCGGAAAGCTCAGCGACCTGCCGATCCTGACTTACCACGAGCGCGACGGCGCGCCATATATCACCTCCGGCGTCTTTCTCGCGCGTGACCCTGACACAGGCGTGCCTAACCTGTCATTCCACCGCTCGATGGTGATCTCCGACGGCGAACTTCGAATCCGGCTGGGAAGCTCGCACGATCTCGCCCGCTATCAGGCCGCCGCCGAGCGCCAGGGCAAAGCACTGGAAGCCGCCATTCTGATCGGAGCCCCTCCCGAAGTGTTCATGTCCGCCTGCGTCTCGTTGCCTCCCCAGGCTAACGAACTGGCACTTGCCGCTGCGATGCGAGGCGGCCCGTTGCGCACACGCCGGTGCCAGACCATCGATCTTTCCGTTCCCGCCGCCACGGACATCGTGATTGAAGGCAGGATCCTTCCGAACGTGCGCCGCCCGGAAGGTCCGTTCGGCGAATTCATGGGCTATTACGTCGATGTGGGTGACAACCACGTGTTCGAGGTCACCCACGTCTCATGGCGCAAAGGCGCAATCTTCCAGGGCCTGATCTGCGGCTCCGACGAAGACCTGCGGCCGCTCGAGGCTGCCACCGCAGCGCGCGTCTATCGCGCCATCAAGGGACAGGTACCGGGCATCATCGATGTGTCGTGCAAGCCCACCGTGATGAACACCGTCATCAAGCTCAGGACGCAGTACGAGGGGCACGCGCAGCATGCGCTGCTCGCGGCAATGGGTGCGCATCTCGACTACAACAAGCTTTGCATGGTGGTTGACGAGGACGTCGACATCTACAACCTGGACGAAGTCATCTGGGCGTTCGTGACGCGGGGACGCGCGGACACCCGAACCATGGTGCTGAGCAATGTCCCGGGCTTCTACCGCGATCCGCACAAGGATCACTGGGGCCGCCTTGCCATTGATGCGACCAAACCCTGGGGACGCGAAGCGGAGTTTGAACGAAAGCGCATTCCTGGCGAAATGGAAATCGAACTTGGTAAGTATCTGCCCGGCTTTGCCTCGGAGGTGCGCTGAGATGGCCAAGGACCGCACCCGTATCGTCGTTGGCATCAGCGGTGCCACCGGCGCCATCTACGGTGTCCGGCTGCTGGAGGCCTTGCGGCAGTTCGATGTCGAAACGCATCTGGTGGTGTCGGCATCGGGCTGGCTGACCTTGCAGCAGGAATGCAGCATAGACCGACACGTAGCGCGATCGCTTGCCGACGTGGCCCACGACATCCGTGACATTGGTGCCAGCCTGGCAAGCGGCTCCTTTCGCCACCAGGGCATGGTCGTGGCGCCCTGCTCCATGCGAACACTGGCCGCGGTCGCTCACGGCTTCAATGACAATCTGCTGACCCGCGCCGCAGACGTAACCCTGAAGGAACGGCGGACGCTGGTGCTCCTCGCAAGGGAAACGCCACTGACCCTGGCCCACCTCCGAAACATGACGGCGGCAGCCGGGATGGGCGCGGTCATCATGCCCCCGGTGCCGGCCTTCTATGCCTTGCCTAAGACGCTCGACGATCTGATTGGCTATACGGTATGGCGGGTGCTGGATCAGTTGGGCCTCGCTTCGGAATCTGCCTACCAGCGCTGGGAAGGTATGCGGACCCACATGCAGTCGGTGCGCGCACAACCTGACGATCCCGCCGTGCTGCACGCCTGACCGGCCAATTGGACGGGATGCCGCACTAAGGAAGCGCTGTCCCGCTGTTCAAACCCAGAAAAGAAGCCGTCCCGGAGGACGGCTAAAAAATTGCGGGCGGAGACACCCCGCAGATCGAACCGCTAATTAATCCACCTCGAATCAGGCTGCCCGTGCAAGGCGTTCCTGCATCGCCTTGCGCGACTTTCCTGGCTTGCGCTTGGCAAGGATAAGAAGTGTGATCAGTACAAAGACAGCCGTTACCATCTTCAGGTCCGACGGCTGGAAGCCAAAGGCGAGCACGATCGAAATGAGCTGAAAGTACACAACCGAACCCAGCACCGGCGCTGCCACCTGCCGCAGGATCGTACGGTTCCCGATAATCGCCTCGCCGAGCAGCAGCGATGCCAGCCCGTTGATCAGCGTGCCGAAGCCCATATTGACGTCGGCGAAACCCTGATTCTGCGCAAGCAAGCCGCCTCCAAGCGCCGCGATGAGATTTGCCAACCCAAGCCCCACGAGCACATAAACCTTGATATTGATGCCCTGCGCCTTGGCCATCGCCACACTGGAGCCAAGCGAGCGCATGGCCATCCCGTGCTGCGTTCCCAGAAACCAGAAGATCAGGGCGATAAGCGCGATATCCACTACGGCAAGCAGTGCAATTCGGCTTGTCAGGGTGCCGTCGTCGCCAGGCAGGTATTGGAAGAGATTCGGGAAGGTGAACAAAGCGGTGTTAGGCTGACCCATGACCCGGATATCGATCGAATACAGCATGGACAGCACCAGGATGCCACACAACAAGGTATTTACCTTCACCTTCTCATGAATGTACGCGGTGGCGCTTCCTCCCAGGAACCCCGCTGCGGCACCGATGAGCAGCGACGACACAGGCTCCAGGCCGACGCTCAGGCATTTCGCAGTCACGCATGCACCAAAGGCTAGGGTCCCTTCACCTGTCATGTCTGCGAAATTCAGGATCCGGAACGGGATCATCACTGCAATGGCGATCAGGGCGTAGATAAGCCCTTGCATCAGGCCCATTGGCACCAGGTTGAGGAATGTATCGAACAGGTTCATGCGCTCACCATGCGAAGAGATGGGTTTTCGTCGTCGAAAGCGGCAATCAGTTTTTCAACTGTCATGCGCCGTTTCTGCTCCAGGGACAAGTCGGCAACAATGGCGCCATGCCGCATCATGATCAGCCGGTTTCCATACTGCAATGCATGGTTCATGTTGTGCGTGACCATCAGCGTAGTCAGCCCAGCCTGGTCAACCACTTGCGAAGTCACTCGCATCACGGCTTCAGCGGTGCGTGGGTCCAATGCCGCGGTATGTTCATCAAGCAGCAACAACTGAGGCTCACGAAGCACCGCCATCAGCAACGAAAGCGCCTGGCGCTGTCCGCCGGAGAGCAATCCGGCCTGTGCTTTCATCCGATTCTCCAGGCCCAGGCCGAAGCTGCCAAGCCGCTCCTGAAACTCGCGCGCCTGCGCAGAAGTCAGGCCACGACCGAAGGATCTACGCTGCCCGCGCAGTGCGGCAACAGCAAGGTTCTCTTCAATATTGAGCGCCGCGGCAGTACCGATCGACGGATCCTGAAAGACTCTGGCGATGTACTTGGCACGCAAATGCGTGCCAAGCGCGGTCACGTCCACGCCATTGACCCGGATGCTCCCCGCTTCAGGCAGGACTTCGCCGGCGAGCATGCTGAGCAGCGTCGATTTTCCAGCCCCGTTTCCTCCCACCACGACGACGAAATCCCCAGGCTTCAATTCGAGTGAAACGCCATCGATCGCGATTCGTTCGTCGGGTGTACCCGCGTGGAACGTCTTGCGCAGGCGTTCCACCTGCAACATGGAGGCGGCATTGGGAGATGAATGAGACATGTTGATGGCGCGCCTGGCAGTTAGTTGATAAAGCATTGACATGACTCCATCGAGGGCGGAATGGTCAGCCCGAGTTGCTTGAACTTGGTCGTATTGATCGTGGAAACGTAGTCTTGCGGGGAGGGTGTCAGCACAGGAAGCGTTGCCGGCGCGGAGCCCTTGAGCACGCGCGATGCCAACGTCGCCGCATTGATGCCGATTGAGCGAAGGGAAACCGCATAGTTGGCTGCGGCGATGCCGCTCTTTACAAACTCAGTTTCCGAACTCAGGATCGGGACTTTCAGCCGGTTGGTCACGGACGCTACCGCCGGCATGGCTGACTGCACCAGGTTCGAGCCTGTTGCGTACATGAAGTCGGTGCCGCGCAGCATCTCCGCCCGCTGAGGGATATCAGCGGCCGTGTCGACACTGATCGCCTTGAATGTCAGCCCTGCCCTCCTGGCTGCCGCCTCGAGTTTGCGGGTAGTGGTCACGTCATTGGCTTCGCCAGGGTTGTATAGGGTGCCAAATGACCTGGCGTTCGGAAACAGCTTCTTGGCGAAGACCAGCACCGCGTCAAAATCCTGCAAATCCGAAGCACCGACAAAGCGGCTGCTGCCATGGTCCCAGCCTTCCACCAATCCGGCGGCAACCGGGTCAGTCACCATGGCAAACACCATGGGGAGCTTGCGGTCGGCCACCGCGGATAGCGCCGTCTGAGAAACCGAAGTCGTCAGCGTCAGGATCAGGGCAGGCTTCCTCGATGCAATCTGGGTGAGCATCTGCGGCATTAAGGCCTGCGTGAAGTTTGCGTCCCCGTAGACATAGGTGGTGTTCTTACCCTCCACGTAGCCGACGCGCGCCATTTCCTCCTTGAATCCGGCAATGGTTTGCGAGATGGAAGGGTGCGGGCCAAGGTTGGCAATCCCGATCACGGTTTCCGCATAGACAGCGGGCACGATACCCAGCACGGCACCGGCAACGGCGGCGCAGGACAAGGTATGCAGCAGGAATCTCTTGTGACGTGGCATGGGTATCCTAAGGCAGGGAAAGGACATCGGGGCTGTATGAACAAGGCGAGCAACGCCGTGCCGGCCAGGAACTTTGTAGCATCGATCCCGCGCGGTTTTTTTCCGCCAGGGCGGACAACTTCCGATCAACTTAATGTTTCAGCCCTTTCGCCTCAATTTGTCGGCATCGAACGGCCGCGGGGCCGATCCGAGTAAGGGAAAATGCTGACCCCGATCTCGTCCACGTACGCTGTCAATGCTCCCAATTGTGGCGATCGAATACCGATTGCTAGGAATTCCGCTCAGAGCCGCCCGGCCCGCTTGTACACACAATTGCTCTGGCCTAGTCTGCGCTAGCCTCGTGCTGCCCGTGTTGTCAAGCCCGGCTCCATTGCGCCGGCACCGGACCGCGACGTGGCACACGAAAAGGGGAGAGTCAATGCAGTCGAAGCGGGGAGAAAGCACTAGCAAGGTGCGCAAGGTAGGGCAAGCGACGTTGGCTGCCGCCGTTCTGAGCGGATGCGCAGGCAGCGCGCTCGCCCAGAGCAGCGTCACGCTTTATGGGTTCCTCTATAGCGGGTTGCGTTACGTCAACAACAGCGGTGGCAATCACGTGACGGGATTGGCAACCGGCCCATCGCGATGGGGCCTGAGAGGTCAGGAAGATCTTGGCTCCGGATTGCGCGGCCTGTTTACGCTGGAGAGCGGCTTCGACATGAGCACAGGCAACTCACGACAGGGCGGCAGGCTCTTTGGCCGCCAGGCGTATGTCGGTCTGTCTGACAGTTCCGCAGGTACGGTGACACTGGGGCGCCAGTATGACCTGGTGGCGGAGTGGATCGCGCCGTTCACCCCTCCTGGCAAGTGGAACGGCTACATGGCGCACGTCGGCGACAATGACAACACCAACTGGCAGTTTCGGATCAACAATGCGGTCAAGTATGTCACGCCGAGCTTCGGAGGCTTCCAGGCCGGCGCCATGTATAGCTTTGGCGAAGTTGCAGGCGACAGTCACCGCAACTCGACCATGAGTTTTGGCGTTACGTACGCCGGCGGGCGCTTTCGCGCCGCGGCGGCTTACCTGCACATCGACAATCCTGCAAGTGCAGTCCCGGAAGGCAACTGGAATACCATCCTTTTCCCAGCCGTTTCACCTACGTCGCCACTGCAGCCCAATCGCATCAGCCCGTCGAGCATGTCGGTTGCCGCGCTTGCTGGCCAGTACGACCTCGACAAGCTTAAGCTTGCCGTGTCATTTACCCAGAGCCGCTACAAAGACCTCGGCGATGCCGCGGACGGGCTGACCGACGGTGATGTGCGCTTTAACAATATCGACATCAATGGATCCTACAGCTTGACGCCTGCCTGGCAATTAGGCCTGGGGTACACATACACGGCCGGGAAGGTACAACCGACCGGGTTCGCGCCGAAATATCACCAAGTCAACGCCGTAAGCAATTATTTCCTCTCCAAGCGAACGATTCTCCAGGCCGCCGTTGCGTACCAACGCGCAGCGGGGGACGCACAGAACGCCTACTTGCTGTTCGGCAGCGGCGGCGCGTCGAGCACAAGCGGGCAGCTCATGTTGCTGGCGGGTATTTTCCACGTCTTCTAACCGGGCCCAGGGCACAACGGCAAGGCGGGTAGATGGCCCCCCGCCTTACGGCAGCCCCGCCCACCTGTTGCACCCATTGTGATGAACCATGAAGCCAAGTCGGCCCGCTCCGGGGCCGCTATCCTTGCCGACCTGATCCAGGAATATGGGCACCGGCACGTCTTCCAGATCCCTGGTGAGGGCATCCTCGAACCACTGGATGCCCTCGCCACTCGGCACCCCGAAATCAGCCTTGTCACCTTTCGCCACGAAGCAGGCATGACCTACGCCGCGCAGGCCTATGCGCGGCTCGGCGACCGGCCTTCCGTCTGCATGGCTGGTCGCGCTCCGGGCGCCCTGAACACAGCCTTGGCGCTGCATACCGCCGATACGGATGGCGCGGCGATGATTCTTGTCGTCGGGCAGCCGGCTGTTGCGGAGGCCGAGCGGGACCCGATGTCAGGATTTGATTTGCAGCAGGCGTTGCGCCCGCTCGTGAAGGACGTCATCACTGTTACCACCGCCACGAGACTGCAAGAAGGGATGATGCGCGCATGGTGCAAGGCAGGCAACGGTCGACCCGGCCCGGTGGTCCTCGTTGTCACCGAGAATGTTTGGCGCGAGGATGCCACCTGTGCTCCCCTGCCTGCGCCATCCATGCCAGAGCCAGCTCCGGCGCCAGAGCAAGTCGCTGCGGTTGCAGCCCTTCTGCGCGAAGCCCGTCGCCCGGTGGTGCTGGTAGGCGGCAGCGGTTGGAACAACGCTGCGCGACTACGCCTACATGCATTGGCACAGAGCCACAACTGGCCAGTTGTCGCTGGCTACAGACGTGCGGATCTTTTCGACAACGCCGACCCACACTATGCAGGCGAACTCGGTATCGGTCTCAATCCGATGCTGGCAGAACGGATAGCGCAAGCCGACCTGATACTTGCCATCAACATTCGCCTCGGCGAGATCAATACGTTCGGGACCGGTGGCTTCGGCGGATTCCGTTTGCTCGATCCCCCACAGCCGACCCAGCGCCTGGTGCACGTACATGCCGGCGCCGACGAGCTCAACCGGGTCTATCGCGCCGATGTGGCGACTCAAGCTGCACCGGGGCCCTTTCTCAACGCGCTTTCCGAAGCCCTTTCTGCGACGTCAGCGTTTGCCTCTGATGCCGAATGGCCAGAAGGCTTCCGCATAGCGCGCGATGCGTTCATCAGGAAGGGCGGCTGTCCAGGACCTGTGGATCTGCGCAAAGTCTTTTCGGCGCTGCGGGAACGCCTCCCCGATGACACAGTTTTTACCGTTGGCGCCGGTGCCTACGCTATCTGGTTACATCGCTACCTTGCGTTCCGTCAGGCCGGCACCATGCTTGGACCCAAAAGCGGTGCCATGGGATATGGATTGCCGGCCGCCATTGGCGCAGCGATGGCGCAACCGGATCGTCTGGTGGTAGCCGTAGCCGGCGACGGCTGCGTTCTCATGCATGGCGAAGAGCTGGCGACTGCAGTCCAGCAAAATCTGCGCATCATCGTCATCGTTATCAATAACCAGGGATACGGCGCCATCCGGAGTGCCCAGCTCCGGCAGTTCGGACGTCCTGTCGGCACCGACTTGCGAAACCCGGATTTCGTCGCATATGCAACGGCCTTCGGCGCCCTCGCGGAACGCGTGCAGACGACCTCGGAATTCCTGCCGGCTCTGAAGCGCGTCCTGAATGCAACCGGCCCTGCGCTGATCGAGATTGCCGTACCCAACACCGTAGCGAAGCCCGAATGAACAAACCTGTCTCCATCGCCGTCGTCGGTGCCGGTATTGCCGGACTCACTGCAGCCTACAGGCTCTCGGCTGCCGGCTTCACCGTTCAGGTCCTAGAAAGCCAGTCGGCTGTGGGCGGGCGAATGGCACAACGGAGCGAGGGCCCCATTTCATACAATACTGGCGCTCGCCTGATATATCCGTTTGGCCAGGCGTTTCACTCCTTGCTCGCCGAACTGGATCTGACGCGTGCGCTTGTACCGCTACGCAAGCTCGGCGCGAACACCTCCGTCGGCGGCGATCGTTACCGCGTCGAGCTGATGCCTGGCCCGCGCATCCTCATGACGCCCGGTCTGGATTGGCGTAGCCGGATGCGCATGATCGCGGCCGGTGTCAGTCTCGCGCGCCTGCGCTCGCGCACCGACCCGGACGCTGCAGCCTCATACTTGGCAGGCGATGCCGAAACGCTGGCGGACTACATCAGCCGAACCATCACACCTGCCGTACTGAAGCTGCTCATCGAACCCATCTTCCGCGGAACGCGCAGCTGGAATCCGGAGGAGATTTCGGCGGCATTCTACGTGAGTACCATGCCGCATCTGCTAGGCAAAGACACCGTCTACACCCTTGAAAAAGGCATGGGCCAGGTGACTCAGGAATTGGCCCGGCGGGTGCCCGTTCTTTGCGACGCAAAGGTCTATGCCATCGCACGACACGCCGATGGCGAATGCATCGTACGTTATCAGCGCCTAGGACAAGAGCATGAGTTGCGAGCGAACGTTGTCGTCTGCGCCACGGAAGGCGCGCACGCGGGCAATCTTATTGTCGATCCACTGGACGCGGAGCGCTCAATGCTCGATGCGGTGCGATATAACAAGCTGGGGGTCGTCCACTACGCGCTGGATGGGGATATTCCCGCCGCGCTGGAGTTCTCGGGCCGTCAATCAACGACTCGCATCGCGACCTGGCAACAGTTGCCGACAGCTCCCGAAGCGGGACGTTCGCACGCGCAACTCTACTGTCAGCTGACACCCGAGGCAGCCGAGGAAGCACATCGCCTAGACCTCTCCAATTCGCTCGACACCCTTATCCGGTCGGAAATCAGGCAGCGCATTCCCCGCTTCGATAGCCGGGTGCACGCTGTTGTCAACCAGTGGATTCCATACAAGCTGCCGGTTTTCTACCCGGGATATTGTCAGAAGGTGGTCGACTTTCTCGCTTGGCAATCTAAGGAGAGTAGATCCGTTTACTACTGTGGCGACTACCTGTCCCAAGCACTCCTGACCGGCGCTTGTGCGAGCGGCAACGCAATCGCAAAGGCAATCCTGGCGCACCATGGTTAGAGCCGGGTAACGGCATCCCCTTATACGGAAGTAGGACCGTCT
>NZ_JFJW01000110.1:0-10511 GCF_000611125.1 Cupriavidus sp. SK-4 | reverse complement strand
CGGCGGTGGGGGCGGCCGATCAAAGCACCCTGCCGCCCGCAGTTTCTCCATGGTCAGGTCGTAGTCGGCCATCCGGTCCTGGATCCAGCGGATCGCCGCCGCCCGCTCAATTTTTGCTGTCATCGTTTTCGTTGTCGTTGCGGTCGCTGCTGTCGCGGCCATCTTCCGGGTGCGAGCCGGTCGGCGCCCCGTGCTCGTCGGCCGGCTTTTCGTTTGGTGCTTCGCTATCGGTCGATGCCGGGCCGCCGGATTTGTGCCGCCGTTCCCGCTCGCGCGGCAGGCGCAGTTCTGCCAGCAGCTGGCGCGCCAGCACGGCTTCCGCCTCGGCGCGCTCGGCCCGGCGCTGTGCTGAGTTCCGTCTGCACCGCGTCCCGCTCGCCGGCGGCCTGGCGCTGCGCCACCTCGGCGGCCGCGAGCCGCTCGTTGAGCCGCTCCGTGAGCGCCGCCGCCTGGGCTTCGAGTCGGGCCCGGCCTCGGCCTGCGCGACTGCGGAGTCGCGGGCCTCCTGGCGTGCCGCTGCCAGTTCGCCGCGCAACTCTTCGGTGGCGCGCTCGCTCTTCTGGCGCGCGGTGCGCTCCGCATCCAGTCCGCGTAGTGCCCGCCGCTCGCTGGCGTCGGCCCGTTCCTGGGCAATGGTCACCTGCTCGCGGGCGCGTTCCAACTCGGTCGAGAATTGGGTACGCAGCTCCGTCAGCTGGCGGCCCGCCGCCTTCAGTTCTGCCCGCCCCGCTTCCAGCCGGGTCTGGGTGGCGGCGTGCGCCTGCCGCTCGGCGGCGAGGTCCGCCTGGTTTTCTTCGATGGATTGCCGCGCCTCGGCGCGCAGCGTGGCGAGTTCGGCGGTGGCGGCCTCGTTGGCCGCCAGCCAGATGGTCTGGACCGCCCCGGCCGCGATGTCCTTCAACGAATCCGGCAGATCGGGGTGGTCGATGGTGACGCGGGTGCGCCCGCGCAGCTCCTGCCAGAACTGCTGGAGCACCTCGGCGGGCGTGCCCATGCTGCCCTTGCGCACCAGGCTGTAGAGCTTGTTGGCGGTGGGCGTGACGCCATAGCGGAAGAACAGCAGGCCGCAGACCTCGCGATACAGCGCGCGGGTCTCGGAGAAGCGCCCGCGCAGTTCAGCCAGGTCGGCCTGCAGCGCGGCGCCGGTCAGAGCTCCCGATCAACCCCCTGGAAAGCTTGGCGGCCCCGCTGCCCAGCCCGCTCGAACGCCTGCAGCTGCCGCCGGCGCTCTCCGGCGCCGCCGGCAGCAAGAAGCTCGGCCGCGGCCACCGCGACTGGCGCCCCTTTGCCGGGCCCCTGTCGCCGGCCAGCGTGCGGCACGCGCTGGTCATTCTGAATGCCCTCTTCGCCTGGCTGACCGAAGCCGGCTATCTGGCCGGCAATCCGCTCGCGCTGGCGCGCCGCCGGCGCGCGCCGAACCGGCCGCGCATCACGCGCTACCTCAGTCACGACTTGTGGGACGCGGTCAAAGAGACCGTCGCGGCGATGCCGGTCGCGACCGAGCGTGAACGCCTGCACCCGGCGCGCTGCCGCTGGGTGCTGACGGTGCTCTACCTGGGCGGGTTGCGGGCCGCCGAGGTGACGGGCACCCCCATGGGGGACGTTCTTCTGCCGGCGCGATGCCTAGGGCGTCGAGCGCTGGTGGCTGGAGGTGACCGGCAAGGGCAACAAGACCCGGCTGGTGCCTGCCACCGACGAACTGGTCGCCGAACTCGCGCGCTACCGCCGCGCCCGGGCATTCGTCGATCTCGACAACGAGCGGCTACCTGCATAGCGAGGAGGATGCGCGGCACGAGGCCACGCAGGCGTGGCCTCGGATTGGGTGGACTCCCAAGAGTTAACGCCTTCCAGCTATGGGCTGGCGCCGAACCCGCAGCCTGGGGAGACACGCCCCTTGCTGCTGCCGGTCATTGGCCAGGAGAACCGAGAAAAGGGCCTGTCACGCGGGGCGTTGCACCTGATCCTGAAGAAAGTGTTCGGCATGGCGGCCGCGCGCCTGCGTGCGCGCGGGCCCGAATGGGAAGCCCAGGCCGCGGTGCTGGCCAGTGCCTCGGCCCACTGGCTGCGCCATACCGCTGGTTCGCACATGACCGACGAGCAGGTGGGCCTGCGTTACGTGCGGGACAACTTTCGGCTGGATGCCGTTGGCCGCCAGCTGGGCGAGGTGTTCGCGCAACCAGGCGGGCCCGGCCGGAACGATCATCTCCTCGTAGGCGTCGTAGACCGCCTTGCGCTCGAAAGAGGTTCCTGCGCAGTCCTCTGGGGTCATGATCTCCACCGTGTTCATCTGGCCGGTGTTGACCGCCACGGTGACCTGCTCGGGCGTCGGCTTCAGGCGCGCCAGCATGTGACGCGTCTCGTCGCTCAGCCACTCGGCGGGCGCGCCTTCCTCGACCGGTGCGAACGAGATCGAGCCGCCGACCTGGATGATCATGTCGGGCACCGCCTGCTTCAGGCGCGATAGCAGCTCGTTGAAGCGGTCAAGGTTCTTGCATGCAGCCCGAACCATCGTCCTCGCGGGCATGGAAATGGAGCACGGTGGCGCCGGCGTTGTAGCAGTCCACCGCCTTTTGCACCTGCTCCTCGATCGTGACCGGGATGTCAGACGGAAAGTCGCCCGGCTCCCATTGCGGGCCGTACGGAGCAGCGGTGATGACAAGTTTTTCCTGGTTTTCGGGCAGCAGGGCCCCGTCGAGGAAATGCATGGTGTTCTCCTTTGTAGGCTGCGGAGTCTGCGAAGGCAGACCGTGTCCGCGCTTGCAGATATGATGCGGCTCGCCGCCTCGGCAGAATTGATCCGTTGTCGCGTAGAATTGATAAGTAGTAACAGGCCAAAACTTTCGAAAATGCCCACCGACCAGAGGCCCCACCTCATCCGAAGCGCCAGCCACGAACACGGCCAGGAGCTTCGCGGGCTCGCTCTTGCTCGCATTGCGGCTCACAGGATGGCGTGAGCCAGGTTCCTCGGCACCCAGCTCCCGATACCCCGAGGTTCTTACTCACCAGTCCGTAAATACAGCGACGAAAATTGGAACCTCGTGACGACCGTTTAGTCTCATTCAACATGCAACGAGATGGCCGTACACTCGATCGCGCGACGCAAGAGGAGTTCCGCCGGCTTGCCTTGCGCCGGGTTCACGAAGGCGAGAAACCATCGGTGGTGGTGAAGTCGCTGGGCATGAACCGAACGTCAATCTACCGTTGGCTCAAGGCGGCCTCGGGCTCGGGCAAAGGCCCGCGGGCGCTGGCATCGCGTCCAGCGACAGGCCGGCCACGCAAGCTCACGCGAGCGCAACAGGCGCAGGTCTTTCGGTGGATCAATGGGCAGGATCCTCGGCAGTACGGTCTGGACTTCGGGCTGTGGACACGACAGATTGTGGCCACGCTGCCCGCAAAAGCCATTGCAGCGGGCGTACCAACGAGATCCGCAGGCCGTCGAGCGCTGGCAGCGTGAATCATTTCCGGGCATTGCGGTTGCGGCCAAGCAAAGCGGTGCGGACATCTACTTCTGGGACGAATCAGGATTTCGAGCCGACGCGGTGCATGGCAAGACCTGGGCGGTCAAAGGCGAGACACCGGTGATTGAGCGCCCCGGGCAGCGCCAATCGATTTCCGCCGCGTCCGCGGTGAACGCCAAAGGTGCCTTCTGGTTTGCGACCTACAAAGGGGCCTTGAGCGCGGAGCTATTCATCGAATTGCTCAAGAAGATGATGAAGGGCCGCAACCGCCCAGTGCATCTGATGGTTGACGGACTGCCAGCACACAAGAAGGCCAATGTGCGCGAGTACATCGAATCGACCAAGGGAAAGCTCACGATGCATGTGCTGCCGGGTTACGCGCCCGACCCGAATCCCGACGAGTTCGTGTGGGGTCATCTCAAGCGAACTGGTGTGGCGCGCAATCCGTTGCGAGCGGGCGAGAAACTGGAAATCCGCGTTGAGCAGCACCTGCACGACGTGAAGAAGAACCGCCGGCTTGTGCGCTCATTCTTCGACGCCCCATCTGTCGCCTATATTTCGGACCGCTGAGTAGAAGGCACCCATCAAGCGGTCGATCGCCGTCACGAGGACGCCGCTTTCAGCACGCAACGATCCGACTCGCTCGCCCATCGCTTGCTTGGGAACTGCTGCTATGAAAGGCGGATAGAACACGCAACGAATCCCCTGGAACTCGAAAGGCGGGATCAGGGGTGGTAGCCGAGGCCCCGGGATGCGAATTGGCCCTGATCAGAGGCACAACGACAGTTGTGCTCAAGCCGGCGAGAAATTCGCTCTGAACGTCAACGAGGAAAGGCGCGGGCCTGTGTCGTCCTTGTCGATTTTGTCGACACCGGCCACGCGGCATTACTGTGGATGTGGAACAAGCGCCAACGAGGCTACAGGGCCATGGGATATCGGATGGCGGGAGGTGCGTAAACAGTTACCGCTTCCACGCCACGGCGCCACGCGACGCGACTAGCTAAGCATTCTGGTCCCACGCCACATCCTCGCCGATCTTGGCCGCATGGGCCGCTGCCTGTTCGAGCCAAGGCGCATGCGCCTTGGGAACGACCAGCATCGTCAAACCCAGTCCGTCCAAAACGCGCAGGGCATGCTCGAGATTGACCCCCTTGCCGTTCTCGAGCTTGGACAGCATGCCGATGGAGACACCGGAATGCCTGGCCGCCTGGTCAATAGGCATTCCTTTCCCTGCCCGGCTTGCTCGAATCCGGTCGCCCAGTTGGTGAATGGTGCGAATCGTCGCGCGCGACGGTGGAGTCGGATCAGGTAGTGACCGTGGCATGGGGGGCGTTTGTGCAGAAGGAAAGCCAGCGAGGAGGCGGTTTTCCATGTTGTTTCATAAACGTGAAATTATACTCTCACAATGGCGGCCGGGATGCCGGCAAAGATCCGCGCCTGCTAATAAGCACTTCGCAGAGGCCCGTAGCGGAGGGATGGCCATGGCCAAGTCACCCGGGGCACCGAAAAGGATCGCCAAGGAGATCACCCTGCGGCAGTTTCGCTACTTCGCCGCGGCCGGCTTCGGCGTGCTGACCGATATGGTGTACCGGCCGTGGTCGCTGGAGGGCAAGCAGATCGAGGCCAGGACCATCGCCGCGGCGGTGCCGGACATGGAGGTCGGCATGCTGTGGCAGGCCGGCCTCAAGCTCGACAAGCCGGCCGACGCGCTGCGCGAGTTCCTGATCCACGCTTGCGGAAGTCGAGCACGCTGTTCCAGGCCTGCGGGTGCCCGGCGGGCGGTCGCCTTCACGAACACGTGCTTGACGCAGGCCAACTCCGGGATGTCGGCTTTCGCCGCCGGTAGCTGCGCAGCTGATCGGTGACAATCTTGCGCGGCGCCGGGCAAGAGCACAGCACGCGCAGGAAGAAACGTTTAGCGGCAGCCTTGTCGCGCCGCTTCTGCAGCAGGATGTCGAGTTCGGCGCCATGTTCGTCGACCGCTCGCCATAGGACGTAGGGCTCACCGCGCAGCTTCACGAACATCTCGTCCAGATGCCAAGTGCTGCCTGGCTTGCGCCGTGCGACCTTGGCGCGATGCGCGAAGCCGGCGCCGAACTTTTCGCACCAACGGCGAATGGTTTCGTAGGTCACGACGACACCGCCCTCGAACAGCAACTCCTCGATGTCGCGCAGACTCAGGTTGAAGCGAAAATACCAGCGCACCGCGCAGCTGATGATCGCCGCCGGAAACCGGTGGCCATGAAGAGCGATTTCTTCTTCATCGCCTCATCTTACCCGACCGCTTCGCCAACTTGACAACGCCATTAATCGGTCTCAGTACACAATAGACCCCTTTCCTGACGGATTTGCCCCCCGCTTTTGGCTCACTCCCAGTACCTCATCAACACGAACGTCCACTTCAGCCTTGATGGGCAGGGTGTCGGCTTTATGGTTTTGAGTCTTTTTGCAAGAGCTTCTCGTGCAACTCGACGGTCAGCGTTTCGACACGCACAGTTAATTTTTGGGTAAGTTCGGTCAGTTCCGTATTCCGCTGCAGCAACTCCAGCAGTTGTGCCGCGTTCTGCGCGGCAATTGCCTGCCGCTGCTCGTTAGCGACAGCAAGGGCCTCCCTGTGTTGCGCGTCAGCCTCGGCGTGTGCGTTGTCGCGCTGCCTGTCGCGTCTGAGCAAGCAAAATGAGCGGCGCGGCATAGGCCGCTTGGAGACTGAATGCCAGATTAAGGAGAATGAATGGGTAAACGTCGAACCTGGTGAAACCGAGGGCGTTCACCCCAATCCAGATGGCGACGATTACCGTCTGTGCCCCTACAAAAACGGGCGTCCCAAAAAAACGCGCGAAGGCTTCGGCCTTGAGCGCGAACCTGTCGTTGCCGAACGCCGGGACAAGATGCGCGTGAGGCCGGTGGAAGCGAAAGTGATCAACGTTCGGAATGTCGAACGGAGCGGCATGGAAGCCGGAGTTCGGTGTTTTCATACATTCCCCAAGTAAGTAATCGTTCGAGACCAGTCCACAGCGGCGTCTGCGGCACTATACCGAGGAAGAGACACTCAATGAACAACGGAAGCCTATCGTCAGCCCATTCCTCACCGAGGCAACGCGGCGTGGGAACGAACAGAGTGTACGAAACACCCCCAGACGATTTCACCAATCCGTTGCATCCACCAGTTGAATCCACAGCGGTCAGCGGTCATTCACGTACCCCAAACGGGCACTCCAACTTGAAGGCTGGCTGCAACGAGGTAGTAAAAATCGCCGCGTTGAAGTACGCAAGAGAGTGGCTCTGGCGGCGGACTCTGCGGGCGCGCGAGCAGCGCCGCCCCTTGTAGCGTTTACGCCCATCAGGGGCCAGGGGGGCACGAGTTGGCAGCAGACGGTTCGCCCAGGCTCAACGGCCCAGGCTTGCGCATCCATGTAGCGCTCAGCCCCGACTGGTACAGCGCAGCCGCGCTTGCAGATCATCCATTTCTTCCAGCAGGTCGGCCACCAGAGCAGCCAGTTCCGGTATGGCGTCAAAGTCACGCTCCAACTGACGCATGCGCCGCGCCCGTCGAAGGCTGGCGCTGGAAAACCGCCAGACGCCAGCGACGCTTACCGCATTGGGAAATAGGCCCTCATTTACATGCTGCATGAGCCACTCTGACTCTACCTTGCAGGCTGCCGCCACTTGCTCCAGAGTCAGCCAAGCTTCATCCAACAGGCAGCCGATCAGAACGTCATCATCAGACATGGGTCAGGCTCTCCTATCCGGGCGCGGATTAAAAA
Organism: Cupriavidus sp. SK-4; assembly: GCF_000611125.1. Lineage (NCBI taxonomy): Bacteria > Pseudomonadati > Pseudomonadota > Betaproteobacteria > Burkholderiales > Burkholderiaceae > Cupriavidus > Cupriavidus sp. SK-4. Next base: position 3,289 of record NZ_JFJW01000110.1, on the reverse strand, counting down.
TCATTTCCCGCGCCATGGTTTCATAGAACTCCCGCGCTTTGGGGGTGTTTGCCGGCGGCAACACGACCTGGATGTCCAGCAGCAGATCGCCCGGTGGATTAGCGGGAATGCCCTTGCCGCGCACACGTAGCTCGCTGCCGCTCTGGGCGCCAGAGGGAATGCGCACCTTCAGTTCGCCCCCAGGTAAATTGATCGGCACCACCGCCCCCAGCGCCGCCTCCCATGGCGCCACCGGCAGGGTGAGGTGTAGATTGCGCCCCTTCACTTTCAGTCGGTCGTGCGGATTGAAATGCACCTCCAGAAAAAGATCCCCCGCCGGCGCGCCGCCCATCCCCGGCGCCCCCTGCCCGGCCAGACGGATGAGCTGACCTTCGCGCACGCCTTTGGGAATTTTCACACTGAGGGTCCGGCTCCTCAACTGCACCACGCCTTGGGCCATGCTTGGCAAGCGCAGCGAAAGTTGGCGGGTGGCGCCGGTAAAGGCGTCTTCCAGGTCCAGCAGCACCTTGGCGTGGTGATCCACACCGCGTGACTGGAAGCTGCCACCGTGTGCATGGGAGCCGCGGTGTCTGCCCCCCACATGGCCAAACAGCTCGGCGAAGAAGTCGCTGAAATCGGCCTCTTCCTGGGGCGAGAAACCCCGACTGGAAAATTCGAAGCCGGTGTCCCAGTCCGGCGGCGGACGGAACTCCTGGCCGGGCTGATAGCCTCGCCCCAATTGATCGTACGCGGCGCGCTTGTCCGGGTCGGAGAGCACGGCGTAGGCCTCGTTGAGCTGCCTCATGCGCAGTTCGGCATCGGACTCCTTGGAAACGTCCGGATGGAACTTGCGCGCGAGCTTGCGGAACGCCTTCTTGATGTCCTCCGCCGTGGCATCGCGTGCCACCCTCAACGTCTTGTAGTAGTCATGGAACTCCATGCGTGTTCCCCTTTTCCGGTCTCGAGGGCTGCCCTTCTACTCGGAAGAATGATGTCGAATACCAGTCAAATCAAGACCTTGAAATCCGCAGGCGAAGCCGTACCATTGCAACCGGGGGCGTCCGAATATGGCGCCCACGCGAAAGCGAATGGAGGCAAACATGATGTATCGATCGTTGTTTCCCCGTGACATATTCTCAGAGCTGGAACGCCTACAGCGCGAGTGGCAGCAGCCATTCGAGCTGTCTCCCAGCATTCGCGGTCGGGTCAGTTTTCCGGCCATGAATGTAGGCGGCACACCCCACTCGGTGGAAATCTACGCCTTTGCCCCTGGCGTCGATCCGGCCAGCATCGACGTGCAGCTGGTGCAGAGCGTGCTGACCATTGTCGGCGAACGCAAGCCCGATCTTCCCGACAAGGACGAGCAAACCTCCGTGCATATCGATGAGCGCTTCGCCGGCCGCTTCCGCCGTGTGGTGAGCCTACCAAGCGACGTGAATCCCAAGGCGGTGGAGGCCAGGTACCGCGACGGCGTGCTGCACATCAGCATCCAGCGCCTCGAGGCCGCGCAGCCGCGCCAAATCAGCATCCAGTGAGTGAGGAGGATCTGGCCATGAGCGAAAATACTGCTGTCACCAAGCAAGCCGAAACTGCCAGCCCTGAAACAGCCCTGATGCCGCCGGTGAATGTGTACGAGGACGCCGCAGGCATTACCCTATACGCCGATCTGCCGGGTGTGCCCAAGGACAAGCTGGCCGTGCAGGTGCAAGGCGGTATCCTGACCATCAAGGGCGAAGTCGTCCTCGATCTGCCGGAGGGCATGGAAGCCAGTTACACGGAGGTTTCCCTGCCCCGTTACCGGCGCGTGTTCACGCTATCCAAGGAACTAGATGCCGAAAAGGTTGTCGCCGAGTTCAACCACGGCGTGCTCAAGCTACGCATCCCGAAAGCCGAACTCACACAACCGAGCCGCATTGAGGTCAAGGTGGCGTGATGTAAGCCGAGCGGGCAGTGGGCTCACCCAATACTGCCCACACGTAGGAGGGCTGAAATGAAACTGGAATCGTTGAAAGAGAGTTCCGGTATTCGCCCCTTTGAACAGCGAGGGGCCAACAGCATTTCAGGAAAGATCTCGAAGCCGGCATCTTCGATAAGTCGGGATGAGATCCTGCGTGCTATTGGGGCGGCGGGTGAAAGATGACTACCTGCCCGATTGGACGCCTGGAAACAGGCATATCCGGACGATGCGCATGTATCTGGAGGAACAGATTCTCCTGCGAGATCCCTGTGGTCGGGTTCAAACGGTTGCTGCCGGTAGTGCCATTCAGATGGCTTCTTTGTTGCGGTGAAGGACGGCGTAGCCGGGATAAGAATCCACCCTTCTGCGTCACTCTGCTGCAAAGCGGCGGACGAACCATTGTTTCATGCCTTCCACCGCCAACAGATAGAAGAGCAGCATGGCAGCGAGGATGAGAAAGAAGAATGCCGGCGGCGCGACGAAGCCGAGATGCACGCCAGCCGGGGTGAACGGCAGCAGCACGGCCACCGCTACCACCGCCAGTGAACAGGCGATGAGCCACGGATTCGGGTAGCTCCTGAAAGGATTCCTGCGGGTGCGGATGATGAAGATAACCAGCACCTGCGTGGCCATGGACTCAATGAACCAGCCGGTATGGAAGAGCCTCTCGCCGGCATGAAAGACCGTCAGCATAATGTATCGCGGTGTACGCCGAAGGCCGCGGCTTGCGCCTCGATCGCCGCGGCAATCGCCTCGAGGGAGCGGCCATCGCGCAGCATGGACCATACCATCCGCGATCCCACCGACGCTGGATCGCCTCGATGCGGAAGTGCGTGGGATAACGCCGGTGCAGAACCAGCGCCAGGGCCAGTCCGATCCGGCCCGGCCGACCCGGTCTCGACGAACGCTGGATCGTTACGCCGGCGCACAGCGTGCCGCGATGCGGCCCCTCGGCTGGCACGAAGCGCGTCGGCCGGAAGATGGCGCCGGTGTCCAACGCGTTCAGCTCGCGCGCAAGCGCCTGAGCGTCAATCCAGGGCGCACCGACCACGCGGAACGGCATGGCCGTGCCGCGGCCGACACTGACCTCCGCGCCTTCCACCAGCCCCACGTCCGCATACAGCGACAGGGCCTCAGCGTCCCGCAGGTTGGGCGATATTGGCACCCAGCCGAGCCCGGTGTCGCCATACCGCATCGCCCGTCGATATTGCGCCATCGGCACCACGACCAAGTCAGCGCCGATACCTAGCCGATCATTGAACAGCCGCGCCCGCTCGCCCACCGTCATGCCGTGCACGAGCGGAAGCGGATAGTAGCCGGTAAAGGCATCCCCTTATACGGAAGTAGGACCGT
>NZ_JFJW01000109.1:0-15217 GCF_000611125.1 Cupriavidus sp. SK-4 | reverse complement strand
TTTTAAAAAACATTCTTTGTATTATACTGGCCTTGCGCACCAAGCAACACAGAGAACTACAGACACGGGCGCATAGAGGAGGGAGACACTCATGTCGATTTGGACCCAGCTTATCTTCGCGGGCATATCGGTCGGCTGTATCTACGGCCTGATTGCCCTTGGTTTCGTCATCATCTACAAGGCTACCGAGTCGGTGAACTTCGCGCAGGGCGACCTGATGATGGTTGGCGCGGCGTTCACCTTGTGGCTGATCCTCAAAGGTGGATTTCCCTATCAAGCTGCTTTGATCGTCGCCGTCACGGCCATGTTCGGACTGGGTTATGCCATCGATGCTCTGGTGGTTCGGCGATTGATCGGGAAACCACGGTTCTCGATTGTCATGCTCACCTTCGGTATCGGCGCCGTCATGCGTTCTCTTGCCGGTCTTGCCTGGGGCTACGAGCCACTTTCATTTCCGTCGCCATATGGTGGAAAGGCTTTGCACATTGGCAGCGCGATGGTCGCTGCCGACAACGTCGCCATTGTTGCCGGTACCGTCGCACTGTGCATTGCGCTTTACTGCTTTTTCCGATACGCGCCGGCTGGCCTGCGCATACAGGCCGCCTCGCAGAACCAACTGGCCGCCGGCTGCGTTGGCATCGACGTGCGGAGAACCTATTCGCTGGTTTGGGGGCTTGCGGCAGCCATTGCTTGTGTAGCAGGCGTACTTGTTGCGCCCATCGTGCTGATCGACCCGAATCTCGGCTTCATGGGCATCAAGGCATTTGCCGCGGCGGTGATCGGCGGATTCGGCAGCTTGCCTGGTGCGCTCTTGGGTGGTCTGCTGGTTGGGATAATCGAGCAGGTGACGCGATCATGGTTGCCGGCCGGCTGGAGCGAACTGGCGGTCTACGGGTTGTTGATGCTGGTACTGGCGGTTCGGCCAGGTGGGCTGGTTGGCCAACTCTATCGGAAGAAGGCTTGAGCGATGAGATACGTATTCAAGAGACGGTACGAACAAGACCTGCACCTGTGGCGCGACCAGTACCAGTATCGGCGCTACCTTGGACTGGCCATTTGCGCAATGGCGTTACCGTTCGTGACTCCGGACTTCTTCGTCTCGGAGGCGGTCTTGCTCATGGCCTATGCCACCGCGGGTATCGGACTCATGTTGCTGACGGGATTCACAGGTTTGGTCAGCCTCGGTCATTCGGCATTCTTCGGCATAGGCGCTTATGTCTACGCGATCGCGGCGAATGCCGGTGTGCCGTTTCCGCTGGCATTCATGCTGGCCGGCACAAGTGCCGCCGTTGCCGGCATCGCGCTGGGGTTGCCGACCCTGAGGCTAGCCGGCACCTATCTTGCCATTGCCACGCTCGCCTTTGCTGTGATCGTCGAGCAGTTGATCAGCAAGATGGATACGGTGACGGGCGGATTCAACGGTCTCGCGGTGCGCCAGCCGGAATTCCTGACGGGGATGCTGGGACAGAACGCCAGCGTCTACATGATTGCGCTCGCGGCCTTCGCTGTCACGGCGTGGCTTGGCGGCAATATCCTGCGCTCACCGCTTGGGCGAGCACTACGCGCGAATCGCGATTCGGAGCTATCTGCAAAGAGCCTTGGTATTGACGTCGCTCGCTACCGCCTGGTCGCGTTTGCCATCAGTGCCGGCATGACAGGCCTGGGTGGCGGGATCTACGCGCTCTACGCCGGGACGCTTGCTCCCAGCGCCTTTGGCCTTCAGCTTTCGGTTCAACTGATGCTGCTCATCATGGTTGGTGGCCTGGCTTCGCTGCGAGGAGCCATGTTCGGAGCCATTTTCGTGAGCTTGCTGCCCCAGGCGATCGCCATGCTTCGCGGATGGCTTCCCGAAGCGATAGCGAATGCCCCTGGGCTGGAGTCGGGCATGCTTGGATTCTTGCTGGTGGTATTCCTGATCTACGAACCGGAGGGAATCGATGGCCGGTTCCGGAAGCTCTGGGTCTACTTCGAGCAGTTTCCACTCTATCGCAAGGCGTCGTTTCAGGACCAGCGTTCCTACACGCGTACAGAAAGGCTGCACTGACATGCTTGAACTGACTGACTTGACTATGCGCTTTGGTGGCGTGACGGCGATCTCGAGCTTCAGCCTGACTGTCGGCGAGGGCGAGATTGTGGCAATCATCGGACCCAATGGCGCTGGGAAGACTACCGTGTTCAATATGATCAGCCGGTTCTATCAGCCGTCCTCCGGTTCGCTACGATTCCACGGCCGCAGCCTGACGCGGCTTGCTCCCCATGATATTGCAGCGATCGGCATTGCGCGGACATTTCAGAACATCGAGTTGTTTGCGAATGCCACGGTGCTGGACAACCTGTTGATCGGGCGGCACGGCCGCGACAACACGCCGCTATGGCGGAACCTCCTGTATCCGCCCGCATTGCGCAAAACGGAGGTCGCACACCGGAGGCGCGTGGAGGATGTCATCGATCTATTGGGGCTACAGCGCTATCGGCACGAGCTGACCGGCACGTTGCCGTACGGTGTGCGCAAGGTGGTTGAACTCGGGCGAGCGCTCTGCGCGGAGCCAACGCTGTTGCTGCTCGACGAGCCGGCAGCGGGCTTGAATCCGGAGGAGACGGACGACATGCGTTTCTGGATAGAGGATGTGCGCGATGAGCTTGGTATCAGCGTCCTGATGATCGAGCATGACATGAAGCTGGTGGCGAGCGTAAGCGACCGTGTTATCGCTCTCAATTACGGCGTCACTCTGACGGAGGGGAACCCGGCAAGCGTGCTGGCACATCCGGGGGTCGTCGAGGCCTATCTGGGAGCGACGCATGGCTAACCCGTGTGGAGTACCGCTGCTGGCGGTCTCGAACCTGGAAACCTATTACGGCCCCATCGCGGCGCTCAAGGGCATCAGCTTTGAAGTCCGGGCGGGCCAGGTCGTGACACTGCTGGGCAGTAACGGTGCCGGAAAGACCACCACGCTGAGAACGCTATCCGGATTGTTAGTACCGCGGCAGGGCAAGGTTTCGCTAAACGGTGTAGCCATCGGCACAGGCGAGCCAGCCCGAACCGCCCGACGCGGCATCGCGCACGTCCCCGAGGGTCGGGAGGTCTTTCCCTTGCTGTCCGTGCGGGAGAACCTGATGCTTGGTGCCTGCGCCCGTGCTTCGCGGTCGGGCAGTACCGAGGACCTCGAACGCGTCCTGGACGACTTCCCAAGGTTGCGCGAACGCCTGAATCAGCCTGCCGCCTATTTGTCCGGCGGAGAGCAGCAGATGTTGGCGATTGGCCGGGCGCTGATGGGACGCCCCACGATCCTGTTGCTGGATGAGCCATCGTTGGGGTTGTCACCCAAGCTGGTTACCGAGATCTTCGGCATCATCGAGAGGCTCAATCGTGAGCGTGCGATGACGGTGCTGCTGGTCGAGCAGAACGCAAGCGTGGCATTGGAAATTGCCCATTTCGGTTATGTATTGGAGCTTGGCAGGGTCGCTCTCGCGGGTACCAGGGAGCAGTTGCGAGAGAGTGAAGATATCAGGGACTTCTATCTGGGAGCGAAGGATGTCATGGCAAGGGAAGGCAGGAGGTGGAAACGCAGGAAGATCTGGAGATAGCGAATGAGCACTCTCACCCTAGTCCCCGGCGAGGGAACAGCAGGCACGCAGCGGCAGGACTACAGCCTCGAGAAGGTGGAGCTTCGTCAGGATCCCGGCGTCGGATCGACTGTCGCCACGATGTTCCAGGCGTTGGTCGATAAGTGGGGCGATCGCGTAGCGTTGCGCCGCAAGCAGTTCGGGATCTGGGAGGACATAAGCTGGCAGCAATTCGGCGACGCCGCACGCCAGGTCGCGGCGTCCCTGGCGGCTAGCGGGTTCCGTGGCGGCGAGTCTGCCTGCATTCTCAGCAGCACGCGTCCGGAATGGATGTACTGCGACATGGGACTGCTTGGCATTGGGATGGTGGTCGCGGGCATCTATCCGACAGATTCCAGCGCCCAGGTGGCCTACCTGGCGGGAGACTGCAATGCCTCCATCATTTTTGTCGAGAACGACGAGCAGCTCGACAAGGTACTGGCGATAAGGGAGACGTTGCCCGCATTGAGACTCATTGTCGTGTTCGACATGAAAGGGCTGCGCGACTTCGCCGACGACATGGTTTGCAGCTTCGCCGATTTCCTGCTGCGTGGCTCCGCGCTGTTGCGTGCCCAGCCAGACTGGTCCGCGCTCCAGGCAGGGAAGGTTCATCCGGATTCACTGGCAATTCTGGTGTACACCTCGGGCACCACAGGTCCGCCGAAAGGGGCAATGGTCAGCCACGCCAACCTGGTGTTCCAGGTGGTCAACAGCGCCCCGCTCTGGGATATGCGTGAGGGCGACGACCGTCTCGCATTCCTTCCCCTATGCCATATCGCAGAGCGGTATTTCACCTATTTTTCCATGTACCGCGGTGTCGTCTCCAATTTCGTGGAGAATCCGGCGACGGTGCTTGAAGATATCCGTGAAGTACAGCCGGAATTCATGCTGGCGGTTCCGCGCATCTGGGAAAAGCTGTACTCACAAGTAGACATGCAGTTGAAGGAAGGCACGCGCTTGCAGCGTTGGGCTTTTCGTTGTGCGATGGCGCTCGGCATGCGCCGGGAAAGGCTGGCCGCAAAGGGGCTCTCGCCACCAGCGTGGCTTGGCCTCGCGCTCGCCATTGCTGATCCGACGGTCCTGCGTAACGTCCGAACCAGCATGGGGCTTGAGCGGGCGCGCTCGATTGCCAGCGGCGGCGCGCCCATCTCGCCGGAGCTTGTGAAATGGTACGGAGCACTTGGCCTGGTCTTGCTCGAGCTTTATGGCATGACCGAGTGCGGCACTATTTCGGCGAACCTGCGGCATGCCCGGCGCCTGGGCTCGGTGGGCCGGCCCGCCCCTTCCTGCCAGGTTCGCATTGCTGAAAATGGCGAGATTCTGGTGCGCGGGGCGAATGTCTTTGTGGGCTATCTCAATCAGGAAAGCAAGACAGCCGAAGTGCTACGCGATGGCTGGCTGCATACAGGCGATGTGGGCCGCTTCGATGACGATGGCTATCTCTATATTACCGATCGTCTCAAGGACATCCTGATCACATCCGGTGGCAAGAATATTACGCCAAGCGAAATACAGAACGCACTCAAGTTTTCGTCATATATCAGCGATGCGCTGGTGATCGGTGACCGGCGGAAGTACCTGACGGCCATCATCATGATCGATCGAGAGAACGTCGAGAAATTTGCGCAAGAGGCGCAGCTTGCATATACGGACTTCGCCAGTCTTGTAGCCGTGCCCCAGATCCGCATGCTTATCGGCAAGGTGGTTGACGCCGCCAATTCAAAATTTGCCCGCGTTGAGTCGATCAAGGATTTTCGCATCCTGCCGGTCGAACTGACGCCGGAGGATGAAGAGGTAACACCCACTATGAAGCTCAAGCGGCGCGTGATCGAGCGCAAGTGGGAATCCCTGATAGAGAGCATGTACGGAGGAGCGTCATTGTGAACGAGCTAGAAGTTGTCGAAGCCAGTGGGGTGCTGAGCATTACCCTGGCCCGCCCTGCCAAGCGCAACGCATTGACTACGCAAATGGTGCGGGCGCTGCGCACGGTTCTTGAGGAAGCCAGCCGGAGCCGCGCCGTGAGAACGTTGTTGCTGCGCGCGGAGGGCGCCGCGTTTTGCGCGGGGCGTGATCTTTCGGACGCCGTAGCGGGCGAGGATGCTGCTGCCATATTGCACGAAGAGATCAATCCGCTCATCGAATCGTTGAGTAAAGTACCGCAGCCGACTATTGCCGCAGTGGGCGGTGCGGCGATGGGCGTGGGCCTCGGCCTGGCTCTCGCTTGTGATCTTGTGATGGCCAGTCCGTCAGCGGCCTTCGCTTCACCATTCGCCCGCCTTGGGGGCATTCTGGATTCCGGTGGGCATTGGCTTCTGGCTCGGCGCATCGGCGGGAGCCGAACGTTTCGCATGATTGCGACTGCCGAGCAGATTGGCGGGAAAGATGCCTACGACTGGGGGCTGGCCGATCTGCTCGTGTCCGACGAGGAACTCGATACGCGCGCGCGCGCGCTGGCGGAGGTGCTCGCCAATGGGCCGCAGGATGCGCTGCGCGAGGAGAAAAGGTTGCTTTCGGCAGCCATGACTTCGACGTTGGTGCAAACGCTGGCGCTCGAGGCTACGTCCCAAGGCTGGGCGGCGGGTACTGGCGATTACCGAGAGGGGATCGCTGCATTCAAGGAGAAGCGCCGACCGGTATTTCGTTTGGAGCGGCCATGAGTTATGCGGTAACGATGGAACCGGGCGGGGCCGTGTTCTTCGCGGATGCCGGAGAGATGCTGCTGGATGCCGCTCTGCGCCAGGGTGTTGCACTTGCGCACAGTTGCCGCCAGGGCATATGCGGTGCTTGCCGAGTCCAATTGATTTCCGGGCAGATCGATCGAAGTGCGGAGGAGCCTGCGGCAATGGATGGCGCGGAGTCTGGCGAGATCCTGTGCTGCAGGGCAAGCGCGCGCAGTGACCTGGTGCTTTCGAGCACATTACCCACTGGCAGGCAGCCACTGCCGGTCCGCAAGCTGCTCGGGCGCGTTGCCGAGATTCGCCGGACTCGGGCGGCGGATGTATTGCTCCTTATCATCAAGCTTCCTCGTGAGGCGGATTTTGATTTCCGTTCAGGGCAGTATGTCGACTTGACGACCAGGGAGGGCGTTCGCCGTAGCTACTCTATCGCGCGAGCTTCAGGCAGGGGGGGTTGCCTGGAGTTTCACATCCGGCATTGTCCAGGGGGCCGCTTTACCGATGGCTTGTTCAATGAGCGAGAACCGCTGCCCGATGTGGGCCATATCGTGCGGGTGGAAGGGCCATACGGCAATACGTGGTTGCGAGAGGCCGATGCGCCTGTCATCCTGTTGGCAAGCGGTACCGGATTTGCCCCGATCAAGGCCATGGTCGAGGAGGCCATGTGTCTTGGTATCCGCCGCTCGATGCACTTGTATTGGGGGGGGCGTCGACCCGACGACCTGTACATGGATGAGCTGTGCCGTCGCTGGGCAGCGACTTGGGACGACTTTTCCTACACCCCCGTGGTTTCCGACGCCTGCGATGCGGACGCCTGGGGTGGGCGTACCGGATGGGTTCATCGCGCTGTGATGGAGGATATCGACAATCTAGCGGCTTACCACGTTTATGCGTGCGGGGCGCCAGTCGTGGTGGAGAGCGCCCGACAGGATTTCGCCCGTATATGCGGTTTGCCGGTTGGCGCGTTCTTTGCAGATGCGTTCGTCACGGCCCTGCACAGAGCATGATGCGCTCGTGGGGATACATCACAATCAAATTGATCAGCGACTAAGTGGGGAATCTGCCGTCTGTGTATGCATTTCCTTGTGTCGGCTCCTGGTTGGCCCCTGATCGCAACGTCAAATCGTGAAGCCGCGCCTTGGATGCTCGCAAACCGTTGTTGCTATTGACCTTCCGCCCGGGTGTCGTGAAAGGAATGACTGGACATAACAGCTAGTCAGTCGCACGCCAGCGCAGACAGCGGCCCCGGCGCAGGCTGCGCGCTGGCGCGCGCGGCCGCCACCCGCGCCGCGGCATCGTCCAGCTGCGCCAGCGTGCCGGCGTCGACCGGTATTTGGGTGGCGCGGGCGGCGCGCCAGGCGCGTTCGGGCTCGCCCGGCAGGCGGATGCCATCCTGCCCGGGCTGCAGCCGCGACGCCTTCATCCACTCGGCGAACGCCGCCACCTCATGCCCGAACGACGTGCTGGTGCCCAGGCGCGCGGGATCGAACACAATCGCCAGCATGTTGTTCCAGACCGCATGCTCATGCCGCAGCGTTTCCGGGCGGATGGTGTGGCCGCCGGTGACCGCGGCGCCCAGCAGCTCGCACATCACGGCCAGCACATGGCCCTTGTGCTCGCCAAAGGGCCGCAGCGCGCCTTGCGGCGCGCCGTCGGCGGGGTACATCACGTCAGGGTCGGCAGTGGGCTCGCCGTGCGCGTCCAGCAGGCAGCCGGGCGCCACCGGCACGCCCTTGTTGTGGGCCACGCGCACCTTGCCCAGCGCGATCGCGCTGGTGGCGAAGTCCAGCACCAGCGGCGGCTCGCCCGCCACCGGCACGCCAATGGTGAACGGGTTGGTGCCGTAGCGCGCATCGTAGCCGCCGTGCGGCGCCACGATGGGCTTGGACAGCACGTTGACGAAGTGGATCGAGATCATTCCGGCGGCGGTGGCTTGCTCGGCCCAGTGGCCCACCCGCCCCAGGTGGTGCGACTGCCGCAGGCCCATCACGCAGACGCCATGCTCGCGCGCGCGGCCGATGGCCATGTCCATGGCCTGCGCCGTCACCGCCTGACCCATGCCGCGGTTGCCGTCCAGGCTCAGCATGCTGCCGGCGTCGTGCACCACGCTGACCTGCTGGTTCAGTTGCAGCTCGTTGGCCTGCCAGGCCAGCACATAGCGCGGGATCATGCCGACGCCGTGCGAGTCATGTCCGCTCAGGTTGGCGCCGACCAGGTGGTCGGCTGTCAGGCGCGCCTCTTGCGCGCCGCTGCCCGCGGCAAGCCAGAGATCGGCCACCCACTGGTGCAGGGCGGCGGTAGGGATGCGGTGTTCGCTCATATCGGCCTTGGCTAGGGATGAAAAAAGCCCCGTGCCGTGTGACGGCAACGGGGCTTCATGATACGGCCGGCGCGAGCCCGGTGGCGCCGGCATGGCCGGTGATCGGCTACTGCTTACTGGCGCAGCGCAGCTTCGGCAGCTGACTGGCCAAGGATTTCGCGGATACGGGCCAGGTAGGTATCGCCCACCGCGCGGTGCATGCGCGCCGCCTCGGCCGCGAACTGGCGCCGGCTGGGCGGGCGGATGCCTAGGCTGCGGCAGATCGTTGACAGGTACGGCTTGCGCTGGCCGCCCAGGCGCAGCGCCGCGGTCTGCAGCGCGGCATCGCCGATGCGCCCGCGCAGCCAGGCCAGCACCTGGCGGTCATAGTCGTTTTGCACACGGATCAGGTGTTCCATGGACGGGACTCCCACTGTTCATCCATACAGGTACTGTAAATATATACAGTATCCAACGGGATGCAAGGAGTTTGTCCAGGAACACTTTGGCCGCGTGGCCAAGTCGGCTACAAGCCACCCAGGGCGTTCACGGTGAACGCCAGAATCCCCATGTTGAAAAGGAACGCGGCCACGCAGTGGCCCAGGACCACCCTGCGCATGTGGGCGCCGGCGATGGTCACGTCAGAAGTCTGGAAAGTCATGCCCAGCGTGAAGCTGAAATAGAGGAAGTCCCAATAGCTGGGGTGCTGCACGCCCGGCACCTGCAGCCCGCCCTGGTCGCCGGTGGCGGTCTGGAGATAGTAGAGATGCGCATAGTGCAGCGTGAAAACGGTGTTGGCAAAAAGCCAGGACAGGATGAGCGTGGCGACGATCAGCGCGATGTCGGCCCAGTGCGGTGTCTCGGGGCGCGCGATCAGCGTGCCGATTGCGACCAGGATCACCATCGAGAGCAGCACCGTGATCGTGAGCAGCGCTGTGCGGTTGGCATCGTTGTGTTCCGCCGTGCGCCGCATGGCCACAGGATCGGCGCGCAACAGCGGCAGCGCGGCGCCAAGGAAGACAAGGGCCGCGAGATCGAAGCCGATCAGCAGGGCGATGCGTGGCTCCGCGCCGAGCGCACCCGCGGCGACGGTCGCAACGATCAATATGGCGCCGCACAGCAGAAAGCGTGCGGGTGCAATGCGCTTGCCGATAGCGAAGCGGGCGGGTCTGTTCATGGGGCTGTCGTCCGGGTGACCCTTCGTCAGGAAAGGAGGCTGGTCATGCGTGAATAATATCCGTGCCGTCGCGCAGCTTGTTACGCTGCATGCGCCTTTCATTTGGCGGCATCGAGGTCGATAATGGCCCTGTGCCATGACCGGCAAGGAGAGACGCCATGACCAAAAGCTCTTCCTCCACGGATAAGCCTGATCTCGCCCAGGGCGTGCCGCTGGCTGACCTTGCTGACGGCGGCATGGTGACAGGCCAGGTTGGCGGCGAACCGGTCTTGCTTGTGCGTCGGGCTGACGAACTGTTTGGCATCGGTGCGACCTGTACCCACTATGGCGGGCCACTGGCGGACGGCCTGCTGGTCGGCGACACGATCCGATGTCCGTGGCATCACGCCTGCTTCAGTCTTCGAACCGGCGAGGTCCTGGGGCCGCCCGCCCAGGACGATCTGAAATGCTGGCGCGTGGAACAGCAGGACGGAAAGGCCTTCGTCCGCGAAGCGCTGCCGGCGGTGCGGCCACCGCGACTTGCCGCCGCCCAACTTCCTGAATCCGTGGTGATCATCGGGGGCGGCGCCGCCGGGACTGCCGCGGTCGAAACCCTGCGGCGCGAAGGCTATAGCGGCCCCGTCACGCTGCTGAGCGCCGATCGCTCATTGCCGTACGATCGGCCGAATCTGTCGAAAGACTACCTCGCCGGGACAGCAAACGCGGACTGGCTGCCAATGCGGCCACCGATGTTCTACGCGGATCACGACATCGACGTGCGCTCCGACCACCGTGTCGTCAAGCTCAGCCCCGCGCAAAAATCCGTCACGCTCTCGGACGGCGGCAACGTGAGCTACGGCGCGCTTCTGCTTGCCGTCGGTGCCGTGCCGATACGGCTAGACGTTCCTGGCGCATCGTTGCCGCACGTGAGCGTGCTCCGTACGCTGGCCGACTGCGACGCCTTGATCGCGCGTCTCGGCACGGCACGCCGATGCGTCGTGGTGGGCGCAAGCTTTATCGGGATGGAAGTCGCGGCAGCGCTGCGAACGCGAGGACTGGAAGTGCATGTTGTCGCGCCCGAAGCGCATCCGATGGAGCGGGTCCTGGGTGCGACGCTCGGCGACATGATCAAGGCGCTTCATGAATCCTACGGGGTAACGTTCCATCTCGGGGCCACGGTGGCAGAGATTCAACCGGATCGGGTGAGATTGTCGACCGGCGCGGAGCTGGCCGCCGACCTGGTCGTGACCGGGATCGGCGTTCGCCCCGACGTGGGCTTGGCGCAGGACGCCGGCCTCGCGCTGGACAAGGGCGTGGCGGTCGATGAATTTCTTCAGACGAGCGAACCTGGCATCTATGCCGCGGGCGATATTGCGCGTTGGCCCGACCCGGGAACGGGCCAGCGTATCCGCGTCGAACACTGGGTGGTCGCCGAGCGCCAGGGTGTGGTGGCAGCGCGAAATATCCTGGGACAGCGGCAACGCTTTGCTGCCGTGCCTTTCTTCTGGACCCAGCACTATGATGTGGCCATCAACTACGTGGGCCATGCGGAACAATGGGATCGTTTCGATATCGACGGCGATCCCGCCGCGCATGACTGCACGGTGACCTATTGGAACAAGGACAAGCGGCTTGCGGTTGCCACGGTCGGGCGTGACCTGGCGAGTCTTCGGGCGGAGGTCGCGATCGAGCAGCAGGCGACAGGAACCGGGGCGTGATCGACTGACCGTGGCCGCGCGCGCCTGCGAGCGCGGTGCAGGTTATTCAAATTGGCGGTTCCCTTTGAGCGATCGGGCAGCAGGGGCTTCGCGGTCCGCAAGTCCTTCAAGCAGGTCGGCCGACGGGACAAAGAACAGGCTGCCGGTGACTGCCTTGCTGAAATCGAGCAGCCGGTCGTAATTGCCGGGCGGCAATCCGACGAACATGTTCTCGAGCATCTTCTCGATCGGCGCGGGCGAACGGGCGTAGCCGATGAAGTAGGTGCCGAACTCGCCCGCGCCCGGGCGGCCGAACGGCATGTTGTCACGCAGGATCTTCACCTCCTGCCCGTTCTCAACCAGCGTAGTCAGTGAACTGTGCGATGACGATGGCTTGACCTCTTCGTCCAGTTCGATGTCGGATAGCTTCTTGCGCCCGATGATCAGTTCCTGCGTTTCCACCGACAGGGCATTCCACCCGACCATGTCGTGCAGATACTTCTGCACGATGACGTAGCTTCCCCCGGCGAACTCGGCATCCTCGTCGCCGATCACCGTGAAATCGACCGCCTCGCGTCCGGCCGGATTCTCCGTGCCATCGACAAAGCCGATCATCGCCCGCATGTCGAAGTTGCGAAAGCCGTGCACCTCGTCGACAACCTGGATCGCATCGCCGAGCTTGCCGAGCAGTTGCGTGGCAAGCTCAAAGCAGAGGTCCATCGATTCAGCACGGATGTGCAACAGGAGGTCGCCCGGCGTGGCGATGGCGACGCGATCGCCGGTGCCGAACTCCCGGAACGGGTGCAGTGCCGCGGGACGGGGCTTGCCGAACAGCCTGTCCCACGCGTCGGCGCCGAAGCCGCAGACACAGGACAGGTTGCCCGACGGCACACGATGGCCAACCGCGCGCACGACGGCGGCAACGTCGGCACACCACGCGCGGACGGTGTCGGCGTGGTCGTCACCGTCGGTGAGTGTCGCAACGATGAATATGGCGCTGCGGGTGACCGTGCCGGAAACGGCCTGTGGTTCGGGAACCTTTGTAGGCATCGGGCTCTTCATGTTGGTTATACCGATTCGGTTTGCGGGCTGACGGAAGAGAATTCAACTCATAAGCCTACACGAATTGAGTGGCGCCTCTGACCTTTCATTTTCTCCTGGCCAAGAAGTATCAGTTGCGGTTGCCAATCCAGCCAGCTGGAGCAAGGCCTGTGCCTGTGGCGGCATCCTTGGATAGTCAGGCGGTCCGGCGCGCTGCAAGCGCTGCGGGGCCTGTGCGATGGACAAAATGTCCATGTTGAGCCAGGTCTCTCGGGTCAATCTGTCCCTCTCGCTGTCACTTAAGGCATCGCTTATAGGCACGCAAAGAATCGCTGAATTTACCTTAGGTGGCCAGGCAATTATCTTGTCTCCAACGATGCAGGAACACTAGGCAAAGCGGCATCGATGCACGCCTCAGCAAGCCTCATCGGCCATTCAAACAAGGATAGGGGAGACTATGCATGATCACGACGAGGATACCCCGGCGACAGTCCCTGATGGTCTCCGTCGCGTCAGGCTGCCGGGCTACCTGACGCAGTCATGATCGTCGGCACGGCAGGACACATCGATCACGGCAAGACCAGCCTGGTCAGGGCGCTGTCGGGCATCGATACCGACCGCCTGAAGGAAAGGAAGGCGCGCGGCTTCTCGATCGAGCTTGGCTATGCGTACGTGCCGCTCGAGAACGGCGACGTGCTCGGCGTGGTCGATGTCCCGGGCCACCAAAAGCTGATTCACACCATGGCCGCGGGCGCGAGCGGCATCGACTTCGCGCTGCTGGTGGTCGCCGCCGATGACGGCGTGATGCCGCAAACGCGCGAGCACCTGGCGATTGTGCAACTGCTCGGCATCCGGCGCGGCGCGATTGCGCTGACCAAGGTCGATCGCGTGGATGACGCGCGGCTGCGGCAGGTGCGAGAGGAGATCGCGTCTTTTCGGCGCGGCAGCATGCTGGAAGACGCACCGGTTTTTGAAACCTGTGCAACGCGCGCCGACGATCCGGGTGTGAACGCGTTGAAGCGGCACCTGCACGCGGCCGCGGCTGCGTCGCGCACGAAGCGCGACGACGGGCTGTTCCGCCTTGCGGTTGACCGGGTCTTCACGCTTGCCGGGCAAGGGACGATCGTGACGGGAACCGTGGTGTCCGGGCGCATCCATGTCGGCGACAGGGTGTTGCTCGCGCCGAAGAACGAGTCTGTGCGCGTAAGCAGCATCCATGCGCAGAATCGTCCTGCTGCTGCCGGGCGGGCGGGGCAGCGCTGCGCGCTGAACCTGGCCGGCATCGACAAGGGCGCGATCGAGCGCGGTGACTGGGTGGTCGATGTGCGCCTGGCACGGGCGTCGGAGCGCATCGATGCGATGCTGACCCTGTTGCCAGACGCCCCTGCGCTGGAGCACTGGGCGCCCATGCATGTTCATCTGGGCACGCAGCACCAGGTGGCGCATGTCGCGCTGCTCGATGGCCCGACGCTTGCGCCCGGCCAGCGCGCGCGCGTGCAGCTCGTGTTCGAGCGGCCGGTGTGCGCGCTGCCTGGCGATCCCTTTGTCGTGCGAAACGCGCAGGCCAGCCGCACCATCGGCGGCGGCGATGTACTGGATCCTTTCGCGCCCGCGCGCAAGCGCCGTTCCCCGGCGCGGCTGGCGTGGCTCGATGCGATGCAGGCCATGCTGGACACCGGCTCGGTTGGCACATTGCTCGAGCAGGCGCCAAACGGGCTGTCGCGCGCGCTGCTGGAGCGGCTGAGCGGCATGCCGGCGGCGGCCATCGAACTGCCGCGGGACACGCGCGTGATCGAACTTCCGGGCGACGATGCCTTGCTGGTGTCCAGCGCGGCGTGGCGGGCGCTGGCGGCGCGATTGACCACCGCGCTCCGGCAATTCCACCAACGCTCGCCGGATGTGCTTGGCCCGGAGGTGGCGCGTTTGCGCAGGATCGCCGCACCGCTGGCGCAAGACGCGTTGTGGTGCGCGCTCGTCGATGACGCCTGCGCGCGCGGCGAGATCGTCAGGAACGGCCCCTGGCTGCACCTGCCCGAGCACACCGTGACGCTCGACGATGCGGATCGCTCGCTTGCCGCGACACTGCAGCAGGACATGAAAGCGGGGCACTTCGATCCGCCATGGGTGCGCGAGCTGGCGAGCGCGCATGGCGTGCCGGAGGACACGGTGCGGCAGCTGATGCGCAAGCTCGCGCGTCATGGCGAGACGTTTCAGGTCGTGCACGACCTCTTCTACGATCCGGAGGCGATTCGGGAGCTGGCCTTGCTTGCCGCTGCCGACGCCAGCAGGAACGCCGGCACGGTCGTCGCCGCGGCGTTTCGCAACGCCACCGGGCTCGGACGCAAACGTGCGATCCAGGTCCTGGAGTTCTTCGATCGCGTTGGCTATACGCGCTTCGACCGTGGCCGGCACCTGGTGCGCACGGACAGTCGTTGGCTGGAGTTGCTTTGACAGGCGACGACTGCCTCCCTACATTCACCAGCAGCGGAGTATGTCTTGAGCGTCAGCACTGAGCAGGTCACCGAAGCCCTGCGCACCGTCATCGACCCTAATACGGGCAAGGACCTGGTCTCCACCCGCTCGGCCAGGAACATCCGTGTCGACGGCGGCGATGTCTCGCTGGAAGTCGAACTCGGCTACCCCGCGAAGAGCCAGCTTGATCCGATCCGCAAGCTGGTGGTTGCTGCGGTGCGGCAAGTGCCGGGCGTGAGCAATGTCAGCGTGGCCGTGACCATGAAGATCGTCG
>NZ_JFJW01000108.1:0-2956 GCF_000611125.1 Cupriavidus sp. SK-4 | reverse complement strand
AGGCCGGCTATCTGGCCGGCAACCCGCTCGCGCTCGCGCTCGCGCGCCGCCGGCGCACGCCGACGCAGCCGCGCATCACGCGCTACCTGAGCCACGAGCTGTGGGACGCGGTCAAGGAGACCATCGAGGCGATGCCGGGAACGACCGACACCGCCACCGAACGCGAGCGCCTGCATGCGGCGCGCTGCCGCTGGCTCCTGACTGTGCTCTACCTGGGAGGCTTGCGCGCGGCCGAAGTCACCGGCACGGCGATGGGGGCCTTCTTCTGCCGGCGCGATGCGCAGGGCCTCGAGCGCTGGTGGCTGGAGGTCACCGGCAAGGGCAACAAGACCCGGCTGGTGCCGGCCACCGACGAACTCATTGCCGAACTGGCGCGCTATCGCCGCGCTCATGGGCTGGCGCCCACCCCGCACCCCGGGGAGACCCGCCCGCTGCTACTGCCGGTAATCGGCCGCGAGGGCCGCGAGCACCGTGACAAAGGCCTGTCACGCGGGGCGCTGCACCTGATCCTGAAGGAGGTGTTCGGCCTGGCGGCCGCGCGCCTGCGCGCCCGCGGGCCCGACTGGGAAGCGCAGGCCTCGGTCCTGGGCAGCGCCTCGGCCCACTGGCTGCGCCACACCGCCGGCTCGCACATGACCGACAAGCAGGTAGATTTGCGTTATGTGCGGGATAATTTTGGGCACGCGTCCATTTCTACCACCAGCGCCTATCTGCATACGGAGGACGACGCGCGCCATCAGGCCACGCAGGAACGGCACCGGATCGGGTGGGCCGCCCCAGCCGGAACGCCCGCACATGCCGTGGCCGTGAAGGCAACCGGAAACTAAGCGACCTTAGCGCAGGATGCCCTCGTGACGAACCTATTGATCGGTGGAGGGGCAAGCTACGGCGGTCGGTTCGCTATCAACCACGACCAGCAGTTGGCCCCTACCGTCTGAGCGGTGGCAAGTTTTCCCATCTTGCTCTATCATGAAACGTCAAGATCTATCATGCTGGAGCCTGCTATGACCACTGTCGCCCGCGAAAAATTCTCCTCCCAAGCCGCGCCTGAAGTGCTGGCGGCGTTGCGTCAGATTGCCGAAGCGCAGGGGCGCCAGTTTCAGGCGGTGCTCGACGAGGCTCTGCGCGACTACATCGACCGCCAGCAGAAAGAACGTCCGCGCCGTCATGTGATGGCGTCATTCGCGTCCAGCCTCGACGAATTCGACAGCCTGTACCGCGAACTGGCCAAGTGATCGGTGATGAGCGGACGTGACTACCTGACCGTAGCCGATGTGCTCGGAATGCACACCACGTTGATGCAACGCTATGGCGGCGCGCCCGGAGTCCGTGATCCCGGCGCTCTGGAGTCCGCGCTGTTCAGGCCGCAGACGGGCTACTACGAGGACATCGTGGCCGAGGCGGCGGCGCTGCTCGAGAGTCTCGCCATCAACCATCCTTTTGTGGATGGCAACAAGCGGATCGCCTTCGCTGCTGCCGATGTGTTCTTGCGGATCAACGGCTGGCGCTTGCAGCGTCCGTCGATGCAAATCTACGTCGAGATGATTCAGATGTTGGAGTCTGGCACTTTTGACATTGCTCATTTGGAGCCCTGGTTGCGCGCGTTTGCCAGGCCAACGGCGTGATCCTCATGTTGCAGATCGCTATTTCTGCGACTGGCGACCACTAATTCTGAGAACGTGGCGTATCAATGGGGCCCCTTGATTTCCGCGCAATTTACCGGGGTAGCCACCCCTAGCATCCATGCGGTTTTCCGGCTGATGCCTGTCTAAAACCCCAACCTACTCAGTCACTTGCTGACTGGACCAGCCAGGCGACGCCCTCGGTGCCGAAGTAGGCTGGCCTGCCGCCGAAGGTCCGACGCGTCGCCATCAGGTGCAGGTACTTCCAGGTCGAGGAGCCCTCGGCGATATCGGCCAACGTCTCTCTGAGCTCCTGAAGTTCGAGGTTGCCGTTCTGATCGGCGTAGATGTCGCGCCAGACCTTTTCGACGGCTTTGCTTGGCTCGTAGGGCACGCTGAAATCGCGATCAAGTACTGCCACCGGCACCCCAAAAGCCGTTGCGATTCAGATAGGAGATCGCCGCGCCCACGGGCTGGCGCCCACCCCGCAACCCGGCGAGACGCGCCCGCTGCTGCTGCCGGTGATTGGCCGCAAGGACCGGCAGCACGACGAAAAAGGCCTGTCACGCGGCGCACTGCACTTGATCCTGAAGGAGGTGTTCGGCCTGGCGGCCGCGCGGCTGCGGGCGCGTGGGCCCGAGTAGGCGGCGCAGGCCGATGTCCTGGCGAGCGCCTCGGCTCACTGACTGCGCCACACCGCCGGCTCGCACATGACCGACAATCAGGTCGACCTGCGCTATGTCAGGGACAATTTTGGGCGTCGATCTCAACGACCAGCGGCTACCTGCACAGCGAGGAGGATGCCCGGCACGAGGCCACGCAGGCGCAGCACCGCATCGGTTGGGGCCGCTCATAAGAAGGAAGGCCGCTGATTCCCCAACTTCCCCGCGTGCGTGTCGGGCGTGCAAGAGGCTCGCGCCGGCGCATGGGCACCTTTAATGGGTTTCAGTATGAAATTGCATATTGCCGTTTTATACTGAAACCGATGAATCCGTGGATCGAGTTGGATGAGGATGCTCTGCGTCAGTACATCGCTGTCCTCGCGGCACCAGGTCTTGATCGCCTCGCGCAATTCGGCCTCAGGCTCGACGTCCGCCATAGCTCATGAACGGCGAGCAAAATCCCTGCACAAGACTCAGGTTGTTATTCGCCAAGTCGCTGGTGGAGGGAATCATGTGTGAACTCAGCAACATCCGGACGTCGCCCGCCAATGAATAGTCAATCAGTTAAGGGTCGCACCTGCCTGCTTCACGATTTTGGCGTGCTTATCCAATTCCGCCTTGAAGAACGAGGGAGCACCCTCAGCGCATTGCATTACACACAAGTCACTCGTG
>NZ_JFJW01000107.1:48124-84658 GCF_000611125.1 Cupriavidus sp. SK-4 | reverse complement strand
GTGGCTGGCCCCGCTGGTGCCGGTGGCGCCCAACACGCGCTGGATGCTGGGCCTGTCCTTCTTCGTGCTGTTCTTCGGCATCTGGGCCGCGGTGACGCTGGGCGGCTTCGTGCCGCGCACGTTCCTGGCCGATCCGATGACGATGGCCAAAGAGGGCTATATCCTGTTCACCGAGCACAACTTCATCGGCGACATCGGCATGACCGTATGGCGCGTGGTCGGCGGCTTCGTGATGGCCGCGGTGCTGGCGGTGCCGCTGGGCATCTTCATGGGCTCGTACAAGGCGGCCGAGGCGTTCTTCGAGCCCTTCGTGTCGTTCTGCCGCTACCTGCCAGCGTCGGCCTTCATCCCGCTGCTGATCCTGTGGGCCGGCATCGGCGAGACCCAGAAGCTGCTGGTGATCTTCATCGGTTCCTTCTTCCAGATCGTTCTGATGGTGGCGGTGGCCGTCGGCGGCGCGCGCAAGGACCTGGTCGAGGCCGCCTACACGCTGGGCTCCAACAGCGCCGGCATCGTGCGGCGCGTGCTGATCCCCGGCGCCGCGCCGGAGATCGCGGAGATCCTGCGGCTGGTGCTGGGCTGGGCCTGGACCTACGTGATCGTGGCCGAGCTGATCGGCTCGTCGTCGGGCATCGGCCACATGATCACCGACAGCCAGGCGCTGCTCAATACCGGGCAGATCATCTTCGGCATCATCGTGATCGGCTGCATCGGCCTGGTCTCGGACCTTGTCTTCAAGCGCGCCAACCAGCGCCTGTTCCCGTGGAGTTCGATCCAATGAGCGCACTGTCCATCCAGCAGGTCTCGCGCACCTTCTCCAACCCGCGCGGCGGCCAGACCCTGGCGCTGCAGCCGGTCGACTTCGAGGTCCGCGACAATGACTTCGTCACCATCCTCGGGCCCTCGGGCTGCGGCAAGTCCACGCTGCTGCGCATCGTCGCGGGGCTGGATACGCCCACCAGCGGCCGCGTGCTGCTGGACGGCCAGCCGGTGTCCGCCCCCGGTGCGGACCGCGGCATGGTGTTCCAGTCGTACACGCTGTTCCCGTGGCTGACGATCGAGCAGAACGTGCGCTTCGGCTTGCGTGAGCGCGGCATGAGCGCCGCCGAGCAAAAGGAGCGCAGCGACTTCTTTATCCAGCGCGTGGGGCTGCGCGGCTTCGAGCACCATTTTCCCAAGCAGCTGTCGGGCGGCATGCAGCAGCGCACCGCGATTGCGCGCGCGCTGGCCAACGATCCCAAGATCCTGCTGCTCGACGAACCCTTCGGCGCGCTCGACAACCAGACCCGCGTGCTGATGCAGGAGTTGCTGCTGGGAATATGGGAGGCGTCGCGCAAGACGGTATTATTCGTGACCCATGATATCGACGAGGCCATTTTCATGGCCAACCGGGTGGCGGTGTTTTCTGCCAGGCCGGGTCGGATCAAGAGCGAGATCGCGGTGGATTTCCCGCATCCGCGCCATTACACCGTCAAGACCACTCCGGAGTTCTCCGCGCTCAAGGNCCGCGCTCAGGGCGCGGCTGACCGAGGAGATCCGCGCCGAGGCCATGGCCTCGGCCGAGCACTAGGCATCCAACCAACGCCATGAACCACGCCGCCGGCACCGCATCTTCCGCTTCTGCCTCTCCCACCGCGCTCTACCAGCAGGTGAAGGAGTACATCGCCCGCCAGATCCAGAGCGGCGCGTGGCAGCCGGGCGACCGGGTGCCGTCGGAGCAGGAACTGGTGAACCGCTTCGGCGTCTCGCGCATGACCGTCAACCGGGCGCTGCGCGAGCTGCAGGAGCAGGGCCGGGTGGTGCGGGTGGCCGGCGTGGGCACCTTCGTGGCGGAGCACAAGCCGCAGTCGACGCTGCTGTCCGTGGTCAACCTGCAGGACGAGATCCGCATGCGCGGGCATGACTATGCCTGCGACGTGATCCTGGTGGAGCGCGTCTCGGCATCGATCGAGGTGGCCGCCGCGCTGGAGCTGCGCACCGGCGAGTCGGTGTACCACTCGGTGTGCGTGCATCGCGAGGACGGCGTGCCGGTGCAGTTGGAGGACCGCTACGTCAACGCGCGCGTGGCGCCGGACTTCATCAGCCAGGATTTCAGCGAGACCCAGCCTGGCGAATACCTGCTGCGCCATGTGCCCTACGATCAGGTAGAGCACGTGGTCGATGCCATTGCCGCCACGCCGGAGCAGGCCGCGCAGCTGGAAATGCCGGCCACGCAACCTTGCCTGATGCTGACGCGCCGCACCTGGACCAACGGCGTGCCGGTGACTTTCGTGCGCTGCCTGCATCCGGGCAACCGCTACCGCCTCGGCAGCCGCTTCCGCGCCGACGGCAACCCCGCTTTCGGCTGAATCCACAGGATCCGGCCGCACGGTTCAACTTTTACTCTAAGCTGTATAGACAGGAACATACAAATGAGCGCCAGCCAACACGACGACCAAGCCTCCCGCCCGCTGCTGACCCTGCAGCCGGGCCAAGTCACCCTGGCCGACCTGCGCCGCATCTACCGCGGCGAGGTGCGCCTGGCCATGGCCGAATCGGCCTGGGCCGGCGTGCGTGCCGCGCAGGCCACGGTGCAGGACATCATCGACGCCGACGCCGTGGTCTACGGCATCAACACCGGCTTCGGCAAGCTGGCGCAAAGCCGCATCCCGCACGACAAGCTGGCCCAGCTGCAGCGCAACCTGGTGCTGTCGCACAGCGTCGGCACCGGCGCGGACCTGGCCGAAGACACCGTGCGCCTGATCCTGGCGATCAAGGCCGTGAGCCTGGCGCGCGGCCATTCGGGCGTGCGCCCGGAACTGATCGAGGCGCTGCTGGCGCTGGCCAACCACGGCGTGACGCCGTGCATCCCGGCCAAGGGGTCAGTGGGCGCCTCGGGCGACCTGGCGCCGCTGGCGCATATGTCGTGCACGCTGATCGGCGTGGGCGACGTGCTGGTCGACGGCAAGCGCGTGCCCGCCGCCGAAGGCCTGGCGCACGCCGGCCTGCAGGCCTTCGAGCTGGGCCCCAAGGAAGGCCTGGCGCTGCTCAACGGCACCCAGGTGTCGACCGCGCTGGCGCTGGCCGGCCTGTTCGCCGCCGAAGACGCCTTTGCCGCCGGGCTGGTGGCGGGCGCGCTGTCGCTGGAAGCGATCAAGGGCTCGGTCAAGCCGTTCGACGCCCGCATCCACGAGGCGCGCGGCCAGGTCGGCCAGATCGCCGTGGCCGGCGCCGTGCGCGCGATGCTGGACGGCAGCGAGATCGTCGATTCGCACAAGGCCTGCGGCCGCGTGCAGGACCCGTACTCGATCCGCTGCCAGCCGCAGGTGATGGGCGCGTGCCTGGACAACCTGCAGCATGCCGCGCGCATCCTGCAGATCGAGTCCAATGCCGCCTCGGACAACCCGCTGGTGTTCTCCGCGCAGGGCGACGTGGTCTCGGGCGGCAACTTCCACGCCGAGCCGGTGGCCTTTGCCGCCGACATCATCGCGCTGGCGATTGCCGAGATCGGCGCGATTTCCGAGCGCCGCCTGGCGCTGCTGCTCGATACCGGGCTGTCGGGCCTGCCGCCGTTCCTGGTGCGCGACGGCGGCCTGAACTCGGGCTTCATGATCGCGCAAGTGACCGCGGCCGCGCTGGCCTCCGAGAACAAGGCGCTGGCGCATCCGTCCAGCGTCGACAGCCTGCCGACCTCGGCCAACCAGGAAGACCATGTGTCGATGGCCACCTACGGCGCGCGTCGCCTGGGCGAGATGGCCGCCAACACCGCGGTGGTGGTCGGCATCGAGGCCATGGCCGCGGCGCAGGGCATCGAGTTCCACCGCCCGCTGAAGTCGTCGCCGCTGGTGGAGCAGGAGCTGGCCCGCATCCGTGCGCGCGTGGCCTTTGTCGAAGAGGATCGCTACCTGGCGCCGGATATCGAGGCGATGAAACAATGGGTGGTGCAGGGCGATGCCGGCGCCGGCTGGCCCGACGCCGTGCGCGCAATCCTGCCGACCAACCTGTCGTAACGCTCCCCGCACCGACACTGCCAGACCAGACCCGCAGCAGGAGAACAAGACATGAACGCCAACGAAAACCAATTCATCCAGCGCGGCCAGCGCGAAATCCGCGCCCCGCGCGGCAGCCAGCTGCACTGCAATAACTGGCTGATCGAAGCCGCCTACCGCATGATCCAGAACAACCTCGACCCGGACGTGGCCGAACGCCCGCAGGACCTGGTGGTCTACGGCGGTATTGGCAAGGCGGCGCGCAACTGGGAGTGCTTCGACGCCATCCTGGACAGCCTGCGCCGCCTGGGTGAGGACGAGTCGCTGCTGGTGCAGTCGGGCAAGCCGGTGGGCGTGTTCCGCACCCATGTCGATGCGCCGCGCGTGCTGATCGCCAACTCCAACCTGGTGCCGCACTGGGCCAACTGGGACAAGTTCAACGAGCTGGACCGCGCCGGCCTGATGATGTACGGCCAGATGACGGCGGGCTCGTGGATCTACATCGGCACGCAAGGCATCGTGCAGGGCACCTACGAGACCTTTGTCGAGGCCGGCCGCCAGCACTACAACGGCGACCTGTCGGGCAAGTGGATCCTGACCGCGGGCCTGGGCGGCATGGGCGGCGCGCAGCCGCTGGCGGGCGTGCTGGCCGGCGCCTGCGTGCTGGCGATCGAGTGCCAGGAGTCGCGCATCGATTTCCGCCTGCGCACGCGCTATGTCGACAAGAAGGCCACCACGCTCGACGAGGCGCTGGCCATGATCGCCGAGGCCACGCAGAACAAGCAGGCGATCTCGGTCGGCCTGCTCGGCAACGCCGCCGAGATCCTGCCGGAACTGGTCAAGCGCGCGCAGGCCGGCGGCATGCGCCCGGACATCGTCACCGACCAGACCTCGGCGCACGACCTGGTCAACGGCTACCTGCCGGCCGGTTGGACCGTCGCTCAATGGGAAGCGGCACGCACGCAGGATCCCAAGTCGGTGGAAGCCGCCGCGCGTCCGTCCATCGTGAAGCACGTGCAGGCCATGCTCGACTTCCAGACGATGGGCGTGCCGACGGTCGACTATGGCAACAATATCCGCCAGGTCGCGTTCGACGAGGGTGTGAAGAACGCCTTCGATTTCCCGGGCTTCGTGCCGGCCTATATCCGGCCGCTGTTCTGCCGCGGCAAGGGCCCGTTCCGCTGGGTCGCGCTGTCGGGCGATCCGGAAGACATCTACAAGACCGATGCCAAGATGAAGGAGCTGTTCCCCGAGGACAAGCACCTGCACCGCTGGCTCGACATGGCGCACGACCGTATCGCCTTCCAGGGCCTGCCCGCGCGCATCTGCTGGGTGGGTCTGGACGAACGCCACCGCGCCGGCCTGGCCTTCAACGAGATGGTCAAGTCGGGCGAGCTGAAGGCGCCGGTGGTGATCGGCCGCGATCACCTGGACTGCGGCTCGGTGGCCTCGCCCAACCGCGAGACCGAGGCCATGCGTGACGGCTCGGATGCGGTGTCGGACTGGCCGCTGCTCAACGCGCTGCTGAACACCGCGGGCGGCGCCACCTGGGTCAGCCTGCACCATGGCGGCGGCGTCGGCATGGGCTTCTCGCAGCATTCGGGCGTGGTGATCGTGTGCGACGGCACCGATGCCGCGGCCAGGCGCATCGAGCGCGTGCTGTGGAACGACCCGGCCACCGGCGTGATGCGCCATGCGGACGCGGGCTATGACATCGCCATCGAATGCGCGCACGAGAAGGGCCTGAACCTGCCGATGGTGAAGGGCGCATGAGCCTGACGCTATTTCAACGGTTCGCGCTGGCCGAGATCGCGCCCACGCGCTGGAAGAACGGCGGCGGCAACACGCGTGAGATCGCGGTGTGGCCGGCCGGCGCCGGCATGGATGACTTCGTGTGGCGACTGAGCGTGGCCGATATCGGGCAGGACGGGCCATTCTCGGCGTTTCCCGGCATCGATCGCCAGATCGTGCTGCTGGAGGGCGCCGGCGTCACGCTGCGTGCCGACGACGCCAGCTTCAGCCACCGCCTTGAACATATCGGTGAGCCGTTCGCCTTCTCCGGCGATACCAGCCTGCAGGCGACGCTGATCGACGGCGTCACGCGCGACTTCAACGTGATGACGCGGCGCGGCCACTGCCGCGCGCGCGTCGAGGTGTTCCGGCAGGGGTTTGCGCCTGGCACCGGCGGCCATGCCGTCTGCCTGCTGGCCGTCAGCGGCGCATGGCAGGCGCAGGATGCCGGCCTGCTGCTGCAAGCGGGCGAAGGAGCGCTGTACGGCGCTGCGGAACCCCCATCCACGCCATCGTTTGAACCTGTGGGTGACGCGGCCCTGTGCCTGTGCGTCACCCTTGAGACGGAGCCCAGTCAATGACGCTGACCTCTCGATCCTCAACCTTGTCCGCGCCCAGCGCGGACGGCGTCTGGCACAACTGCCACCTGCTGCCCGATGCCGATCCGGCACATGCGATCCGCGACGCCGCGCTGGTGGTGGAGCATGGGCGTATCGCCTGGCTGGGCGCCGCCGCGGATCTGCCGGATGCCCATCGCGGCGCGGCGCACCATGATGCCCACGGGGCATGGATCACGCCCGGGCTGGTCGACTGCCATACGCACCTGGTCTACGGCGGCCAGCGCGCCGACGAGTTCGCGATGCGGCTGGCCGGCGCCGGCTACGAAGAGATAGCGCGCGCCGGCGGCGGCATCGTCTCCACCGTGCGCGCCACGCGTGCCGCGGATGAAGACACGCTGTTTGCCCAGGCCGCCGCGCGCCTGCAGCCGCTGCTGGCCGAGGGCGTCACCGCCATCGAGATCAAGTCGGGCTACGGGCTGAACCTTGAAGCCGAGCGCAAGCAGCTGCGCGTGGCGCGCCGGCTTGGCGAGCACTTCGGGATTTCGGTCTACACGACCTTCCTGGGCGCGCACGCGTTGCCGCCGGAATACGCGGGCCGTGCCGACGACTACATCGACCTGGTCTGCAACACCATGCTGCCGGCACTGGCCGGGGAAGGACTGGTCGACGCCGTCGATGCCTTCTGCGAATCGATCGGCTTTTCGATCGCACAGACCGAGCGCGTGTTCGAGGCGGCGGCACGCCATGGCGTGCGCGTCAAGCTGCATGCCGAGCAACTGAGCAACCTCGGCGGCGCCGCGCTCGCCGCTCGCCACCGCGCCTTGTCCGCCGATCACCTCGAGCATCTCGACGAGGCCGGCGTCGCGGCGATGGCAGAGGCCGGCACGGTGGCGGTGCTGCTGCCCGGCGCCTACTATTTCCTGCGCGACACCAACCTGCCGCCGATCGCGCTGCTGCGCGAGTACGGCGTGCCGATGGCAATCTCGACCGATCACAATCCGGGTACGTCGCCGGTCACTTCGCTGCTGCTGATGATGAATATGGCCTGCACGCTGTTCCACCTGACCGTGCCGGAAGCGCTTGCCGGCGTGACCGTGCACGCCGCGCGTGCGCTGGGCGCACCGGATCGCCACGGCCGGCTGGAAGCCGGGCGCGTGGCCGACTTCGCGCTGTGGCGCATCGATTCGCCCGCCGAGCTGGCCTACTGGTTCGGCCGCAATCCGGTGGCGACGGTGGTGCGGCAAGGGCGTGTGCATGCGCACGAAGGAGCCTCGGCATGAGTGGCTCGCAACTCTTCGCTCCCTTTGCGCTGCTGCCAACCGGCTGGGCGCGCGATGTGCTGCTGGCCTGGGATGAGCAGGGCCGCTTCACCACCGTGCAGACCGGCGTACAGCCGGCCGCAGGCGTGCCGCATGCGGCCGGCCCGGTGCTGCCCGGCATGCCCAACCTGCACTCGCATGCGTTCCAGCGCGGCTTTGCCGGCCTGACGGAATTCCGCAGCCGCCCGCAGGGCGACGATGCGGCCGGAGCCGATTCATTCTGGAGCTGGCGCACGCTGATGTACCGCTTCGCGCAGCGGCTCTCACCCGACACGCTGGAGGCCATCGCCACCCAGCTTTATATCGAGATGCTGCGTGCGGGCTACACCAGCGTGTGCGAGTTCCACTACGTCCATCACGATGCCGGCGGCACGCCCTATGCCGATGCCGCCGAGATGTCGCTGCGCCTGCTGCGCGCGGCCCAGCGCACCGGCATCGGCATGACGCTGCTGCCGGTGCTGTACCAGACCGCCGGCTTTGGCGGCAAGCCGCCGCTGGCCGAGCAGCGCCGTTTCCTGCACGACACCGACGCGATGCTGCGGCTGCTGGAACGGCTGGCCCCCGCGTGCGCGCAGTCCGGCGCGCGGCTGGGGCTGGCACCGCACTCGCTGCGCGCGGTGCCGGAGGAAAGCCTCGCGCACGCACTGGCTGGACTGCAGGCGATCGACCCGCAGGCGCCCATCCATATCCATATCGCCGAGCAGCAGAAAGAGGTCGACGATTGCATCGCGTGGTCGGGCACGCGCCCGGTGACCTGGCTGTTCGACCATGTACAGGTCGACGCGCGCTGGTGCCTGGTGCACGCCACCCATATGGACTGGGACGAGCGCCGGCGCCTGGCGCACAGCGGCGCGGTGGCCGGCATCTGCCCGACCACCGAGGCCAACCTGGGCGACGGCGTGTTCGAGGCCGCACCCTACCTGGCGCAGCAGGGCGCATGGGGCGTCGGCTCCGACAGCCATGCCAGCGTCAGCGTGGCCGAGGAGCTGCGCTTGTTCGAATACGGCCAGCGGCTCGGCCTGCAGCGGCGCAACGTGCTGGCTTCCGACACGCATGCACAGGTGGCTGACCGGCTGTACCTCGAAGCCGTGGCCGGTGGCACGCGTGCCAGCGGCCGTGCCGTGGCGGGGCTTGTGCCAGGCCAGCAGGCCGATTTCGTGGTATTGGATGGCGCGCATCCGACGCTGGCGGGCCTCGACGGGCCGCAGGCGCTGGCCACCCATGTGTTTGCCTGCCACGGTCATGAGACACTAGCGGATGTCCGCACCGCCGGACGCAGCCGCGTGCAGCATGGCGCGCATCCGCTGCAGGCGGATGCGGGGCGCCTGTTCATCGCGGCGCGCGCCAGCCTGCTGGCCGACTGAAACCGGGCGCACGCCCACTGCATCGCAAAGACAATGTCCTTCTCCACCGATACCCCCGCCTTCACCCTGCACCGCGGCACGCGCCCGTTGCTGGTATCGATGCCGCACGTCGGCACGCACCTGCCGGCTTCGGTCTCGCAGCGCCTGACGGCCGAAGCGCGCACCGTGCCCGACACCGACTGGCACCTGGAACGCCTCTACAGCTTCGCCCGCGAGCTGGGCGCGTCGGTGCTGGTGGCCACGCATTCGCGCTACGTGGTCGACCTGAACCGCCCGCCCGACAACGCCAACCTGTATCCCGGCCAGGACACCACGGGCCTGTGCCCGGTCGACACCTTCGACAAGACGCCGCTGTACGCCGACGGCAACGGCCCCGACGATGCGGAAATCGCCGCGCGCCGCGATGCGATCTGGCGCCCGTACCACCAGGCGCTGGCCGTGGAACTGGCCCGCCTGAAGGCGGAGCACGGCACCGTCGCGCTGTGGGATGCGCATTCGATCCGCTCGGTGCTGCCGCGCTTCTTCGAAGGCAGGCTGCCTGACTTCAACCTCGGCACGGCCAACGGCGAGAGCTGCGACGCGTCGCTTGCGGATCAGTTGCTCGAGCAGGCTGGCGCGGTGGCCGGCCATAGCGCGGTGCTCAACGGGCGCTTCAAGGGCGGCTATATCACGCGTCAATACGGCAAGCCGCAAGATGGCGTGCATGCGGTGCAGCTCGAGCTGTCGCAGGTCGCCTACATGAGCGAGACGTATCCGTTCGCCTACGACGAGGCGCGTGCGGCGGCATTGCAGCCGGCTTTGCGTGGGATGCTGGCGACGGTGCTGGAGTTCGTCGAGACGCGCTAAAGCGCTGGCGCGGCACGACGGCTGCCGTGCGGCGCTACCAGCTCACGTCAGGCGCTGACCGAGCCGCAGGCGGTAGAGCGAAGTGCTGGCGGCGATGAACAACGCATTGCCCTCGGCGCCGCCGAAGGCGAAGTTGCCGACCTTCTCCGGCACGGGAATATGCGCCAGCCGGGTCCCGTCCGGATGGAAGACCTGCACGCCGCTGGCGCTGCTGGTAAAGAGCCAGCCGCGCCGGTCGACGCGGAATCCGTCCGGCAGTCCGGGCGCGATGACGGCGAAGACCCGCGGGTTGGCCAGCACACGCCCCGCAACGACGTCGAAGGCGACGATATGGTGATGGCCATCGTCGCGCAATGCCGCCGAGGTATCTGAGACATAGAGCCTGTTTTCATCGGGAGAGAATGCCAGCCCGTTCGGCTCTTCGACAAAGTCCGTGGCGACTTCCAGCGCTCCGACGGCGGGATCGTAGCGAAACACATAGTTGTGCCGCAGCTCGGGATCGGCCCGGTGGCCTTCGCGGTCCGACAGGATTCCATACGGCGGATCGGTGAACCACAAGGTGCCATCGCGCCTGACCACGATGTCATTGGGCGAATTCAGGCGCCGCCCCTGATAGTGGCTGACGACCAGTTCGTCTTCGCACCAGCGGTCACCGCTGCGGCGCGTCCGCACGATGGCCCGCTGTCCGTGCGAGCAATGCAGCAGCGAGCCATCGGCCTCCAGTGCGTGGCCGTTGGTGAACTCCGCTCCCGTACGCCAGACCGACATGCCATCCGCGGCGCTCCAGCGCAGGACTATGGGTGCGGGGCGAGCGCAGGCGGGGCATGTCCATGGCGCGGTAGCGTGTCCTTGGGGCATGAAGGTGATCACGGCAATCACGGTGACGGCGCGCGCACCGCTGCTGGCGGGTGCAGCGTTGGCGCCGCGGGTCGCGCATGCAGGGGCGCGACCGCATCAACCGTGCGAATGCAGCGTGAGGCATTATCCCCGCCGGTTTCCGGCCAGCGTAGTGAAAGCTTTTGTCGGCGAATTAAGCGCAGTCAACACACCGCGCGCATGGCGGCGCGAGTGTGGAACCGGTGTCGGGAGCGGTGCGCGAGGGAAGTGAAGCGGGGCAGTCGGGAGGGAGGTGCCGCCTCACCCGAACGGGTGCGGCGGCAAGGGCAAATGCGCCGCTGTCAGCGCCCGCCGGCCAGGCGGGCTTCGATATGCTTGGCGCGCTCCAGCGATCCCGGGTGCGAGCTGAGCATGCTCGACTGTCCGCCATCGAGGGTCGACATCTTGCGGAACGCCGACGCCAGGGCCTGGCGGTTGGCGCCGTTTTTGGTCAGCAGGTCGAACGAATAGTCGTCGGCCGCGGTTTCCTGCCGTTGTGAGAATTGCGCATTGACGAACTGCTCGGCGAGCGCGCCGATCTGCGACGACGACAGCGCCGTCAGCGAAGCCACGCCAGTCGACCCCAGCAGCCCGCGTGCCGCCGCCGTGGTGTAGGCCACCTGCATCGCGGCCTTGGTATGGCCCAGCGACACATGGCCGATCTCATGGCCCACCACGCCACGCACTTCATCGTCGCTGAGCAGGTCCATCAGGCCGCTGTAGACCCGCACGCAACCGTTGGCCATGGCCCAGGCATTGACGTCCTTGGTCACATACACCTTGGCATTGAGTGGCAGCCCGGTGTTGCCCAGCCCGCTCATCACATTGGCCAGGCGCTTGGCGTAGGTGCTGTCCGCCGGCGCGATGGTGTTCTTCTGGTCCATTTCCGCGCATGACTGGTCGGACAGCGTCTTGACGTTGCTGTCCGATAGCGTGGCGGCGGTAAAGAGGCTGCCGCCGGCCTGCGTCAGGCTTTCCATATTGGCGCCGGCACAGCCGGCCAGCAGCGCGGAACAGGCGAGGGCGGAAAGGGCGAGTCGCTTCATGGTTCGCTCCGGGAACGGGGGTTGGCAATGCCATAGGATAGGAAGCCGGGCGAGGGCGCGCCAGTGGGCGCTGTCCGACAGGCGCTCAGGCAAAGTGGCTGGCAGGGCACGTCCGAGGCCAGGAGGCGTGCGCCGACCCGCGGCCGGGATGGCACCACGGAGGCAATGCTGGGAACAAGTCGGGAAGAAGCTGATGGTGCCCGGGGTCGGACTCGAACCGACACGCCTTGCGGCGGGGGATTTTGAGTCCCCTGCGTCTACCTGTTTCACCACCCGGGCAGGGTGTAGGGCACCGGAACCGGTACCTTGCTGAGCCGGCGATTATGCCGGAAATCCCGTCGTCGGACAACCGGCGCGGGGCCGCGCAAATCCGGTAGCATGGCGCCCAGCCTCTCACACGCCCATCGTCCCGATCACTCCCGAACCGCCATGACCGACCAAGCTTCGCTGGCGCGCCTCGCCAGCCTGCCTTCGCAGGACCCCGGCTTCTACGACCGGGAATACAACAACCGTGCCAATGTGCCGGACAACGCCGTGCATATGGCGCGCTGGGCGCAGTGGTCCGCCGGGGTGCGCGCACGCAGCCCTTATCTGGCGGACCTGAGCTACGCCGGCGAGGACTCGCGCCATGCGCAAGGAGAGACGCTGGACTACTTCCCCGCGCAGCGGGCCAACGGGGCGCTGCCGCCGCTGCTGGTGTTCGTGCACGGCGGCTACTACCGGGCGCTGGACAAGCACGACCACAGCTTTGTTGCCAGCGCGCTGCCGGCGCTGGGGGTGGCGGTGGCGGTGGTGAACTACACGCTGGTGCCCGCGGTGACGGTGCCGGAGATCGTGCGGCAGGTATTGCGCAGCGTCGCCTGGCTGTACCGGCAGGCGGACCGGCTGGGCCATGATCCGGACAAGCTCTTCCTGGCGGGGCATTCCGTCGGCGGCCACCTGG
The DNA here is from genome assembly GCF_000611125.1 of Cupriavidus sp. SK-4. Taxonomy (NCBI): domain Bacteria; kingdom Pseudomonadati; phylum Pseudomonadota; class Betaproteobacteria; order Burkholderiales; family Burkholderiaceae; genus Cupriavidus; species Cupriavidus sp. SK-4. Next base: position 71,945 of record NZ_JFJW01000107.1, on the reverse strand, counting down.
TGGCGATGCTGATGGCCGCGCGCTGGCCGAAGCTGGGTGCGGACCTGCCGGTTGACCTGGTCAAGGGCGGGCTGTCGGTCAGCGGGCTGTACGACATGGAGCCGCTGCGGCGCGCGGCCTTCCTGCAGCGCGACCTGCGGTTCTCGGAGGACGATGTCGCGCGGCTGTCGCCCGCGTATATGCCGCCGGCCAGCGGTGCCCCGCTGGCGATCGCGGTGGGGGAACTCGAGGCCGCCGAATACCACCGCCAGCACGCGCTGATCCGCGCGGCGTGGCCGGCCAAGGTGGCGCATCCGGCCGCGAGCGACCTGGTGCTGCCGGACTGCCATCACTTCAATGTGCTGGACAGCTTTGCCAGCCCGGACGGTGCCCTGACGCGCGCGGTGCTGCGGCTGATGGAGCGCTGAGCGCGCACCGGGCGCAAGGGCGTCAGCCCTCCAGCACGCGCAGCAGCGACGAGGTGTCGTCCTTGCCCCAGCCGTTGGCCATCAGCGTGCGCAGCTGCGCCGAGGTGGCCTGCATCGCGGGCAGGTCCAGGCCGATTTCTTCGGCGATATCGCGCGCCAGCCCGAAGTCCTTGTCGTGCAGCCGCGCCTCGATGCCGGCGGCGAAGTTGCGCGCCACCATCTTGGGGCCCATCAGGTCGAGCATGCGGCTGCCGGCCATGCCGGTCGCCATGGCCTCGAACACGCGGCCGGTGTCGACATTCTGCGCGGCGGCAAAACGCATGGCCTCGGCAATGCCTTCGATATTGACCACCTGCGCGATCTGGTTGCACAGCTTGGCAACCTGGCCCGCGCCGTGGTCGCCGATATGGGTGATGGTCTTGCCCAACTGCTGCAGCAGCGGGCGCACGCGCTCCAGCATCTCGGGCTTGCCGCCGACCATGATGGTCAGCGTGCCCGCCTCGGCGCCCATGGTGCCGCCCGAGACCGGGCAGTCCAGCGCCTCGATGCCGCGCGCGGCCAGCGCCGCGGCGATCTCGCGCGTGACGATCGGCGAGATGGTGCTGTGGTCCACGCAGATGGTGCCCGGCGCCGCGCCGTGGACCACGCCCTGCTCGCCCAGCAGCACTTCGCGCACGTCTTCGGACGAGGTCACGTTGGTGAAGACGACGCTGGCGCCGCGCGCCGCTTCAGCCGGGGTGAAGAACGGTTCCGCCCCCAGCGCGCGCGCGGCCTCGGCCGCTTCCGGGCGGCGCACGAAGGCGCGCACGGTGTGGCCGGCCGCCAGCAGGTGGCGGACCATGTGCGAGCCCATGGCGCCCAGGCCGATGAAAGCGACGGTGGTGGGGGTGTGGCTGGTGCTCATGTCGATGCTTCCTTTCGTATTGCAGCGGGCTTACTTCTCGCCCGCGTAGGCAAACTTGCCGTTGCGGATCACCCCCATCACGCGCGAACGCTGGTCGAAGCCCTGGTGGTCCTTCGGGTTCAGGTTCATCACGCCGTTGGGGATGGTGAGATTGGTGGTGGCTTCCAGCGCGTCGCGCATGGCGGCGCGGAAGTCGCGCGTGCCGGGCTGGGCGCCGGTCTTCAGCGCGCGGCGGGCGGCGTCGTCCAGCAGCATCCACGCGCCCCAGGCGTCGCCGGCAAACTGCGTGACGCTGTCGGCGCCGTACTTGCTTTCGTAGCGGTTGACGAAGTCCAGCGCCACCTTGCGCACCGGGTGGCTCTCGGGCAGCTGGCGCGCGACCACCACCGGCCCGGTCGGGAACAGCGTGCCTTCCACATCCTTGCCGCCCATGCGCAGGAAGTCCCAGGTGGCGATGCCGTGGGTCTGGTAGACCTTGCCCTTGTAGCCGCGCTCGCCCAGCGTTTTCTGCGGCAGTACGGACGGCGTGCCGGCGCCGGCGATCAGGATCGCGTCCGGGTTGGCCGCCATCAGCTTGAGCACCTGCCCGGTCACCGAGGTGTCGTTGCGCGAGAAGCGCTCGTTGGCGACCACCTTGATCTTGCGCACCTCGGCCAGCTTCGAGAACTCGCGCCACCAGCTCTCGCCGTAGGCGTCGGCAAAGCCGATAAAGCCGACGGTCCTGACGCCGTGGTTGCTCATGTACTCGGTCAGCACGGTCGCCATGTGCGAGTCGTTCTGCGGCATCTTGAAGGCCCAGCGGCGCTTGGCGTCGGTCTGCGGCTCGACAATGGAGGCCGAGGCGGCCAGTGCCACCATCGGAGTCTCGCCCTCGGCCACGGCGTCGAGCGCGGCGATGGCGGTGGGGGTGATGTTGGGGCCGACGATCACGTCGACCTTTTCCTCGGAGATCAGCTTGCGCACGTTGCGCACCGCCGCGGCCGGGTCGGTGCCGTCGTCCAGGATCACGTAGTGCGCCTTCTGGCCGCCCAGCGTCTGCGGCCACATCAGCACGGTGTTCTTGGAGGGGATGCCGATCGAGGCCGCCGGCCCGGTGGTGGACACATCGATGCCGACGCGGATGTCGGCATGCGCGGCGGCGCTGGTGAAGAGCAGGGCGCCGGCCAGCAGCAGGGGGCGCAGGGGCAGTGTCAGCATGGTCTCCTCCGTTCTTATATGTGACGGGAAGGATAGCCGAACTCGGCCGCGGCGGGGCACGCCTGCGCCCCGCCGCGGCCGTGCTGGTCAGCGCACGCCCAGGCGCCAGAGCGTGGTCACTTCGGCGGAACGCGCCGCATGCAGCGGGTCGGCGGCATCCGTTGCGCGCGGGTGGCGCGGGCGGATATCGGAGCGGCCCAGCACCTTCAGCCCGGCGGCCTCGATCCAGCCCGTCAGTTCCTCGCGCGGGCGCAGGCCGAGATGCTCGGCCAGGTCCGACAGCAGCAGCCAGCCTTCGCCGCCCGGCGCCAGGTGGTCGGCCAGGCCCTGCAGGAAGCCGCGCAGCATGGCGCTGTCGGGGTCGTAGACCGCACGCTCGACCGGCGAGCTGGGCCGGGCCGGCACCCAGGGCGGGTTGCACACCACCAGCGGCGCCCGGCCTTCAGGGAACAGGTCGGCCTCGACGATCTCGACCTCCCGGGCGTAGCCAAGCTGCGCGATGTTCTCGCGCGCGCAGGCCAGCGCACGCGGGTCCTGGTCGGTGGCGACCACGCGCTGCACGCCGCGGCGGGCCAGCACCGCGGCCAGCACGCCGGTGCCGGTGCCGATATCGAAGGCGAGGGTCCTGGCCGGCAGCGGCTCGGCCGCGACCAGGTCGACATACTCGCCGCGCACCGGCGAGAACACGCCGTACCAGGGGTGGATGCGGTCTTCCAGCGCCGGGATCTCCACGCCCTTCTTGCGCCATTCATAGGCGCCGATCATGCCCAGCAGCTCGCGCATCGATGCCACGTAGGGCTCGCTGGCCGGGCCGTAGACCTGTTCGCAGGCGTCGCGCACATCCGGTGCGCGGCGCAGCGGCACTTCGTGGCTGGCCTCGAACGGCAGCAGCAGCATGCCCAGCGTGCGGGCGCGCTGCGATTGGGCCAGCCGGTGCAGGTTGAAAGCCTCGGTTGGCGAAGCGGCCCCGCCCTTGGCCTTGTCCTTGGCTTTCTGGCCGGGGCGGCTGGCCTTCTTGGGCTTGCGCTCGGTGCGGCGGGCCAGCGCGTGCAGCAGCTGGCGCGCGTTCTGGAAGTCGCCGCGCCACAGCAGCGCGGTGCCCTCGCAGGCCAGGCGGTAGGCGGTGTCGGCGCTGGTGGTGTCGTCGGCGATGACCACGCGGCGCGGCGGCGGCAGGCCGGCTTCAGAGCGCCAGGCGGCGCTGCGCTCGACGCCGTCCTCAGTCCAGTGAATGCGGGGCAGGTCGCTCACAGGGCCTCCGGCCGGCAGGGCGTGATGGGCAGCAGATGCATGGTTGGGTTTGCTTCTTATATAGAGAGAGGGGCGGCGGGCCGTCCTCAGAGTTCGTAGGCTTCGTGTTCGCCGGACATGGCCTGCTCAACCAGCTTGCGGTTGAGCGTCGGCGAGAACAGCTCGATGAAGGTGTAGACAAAGCTGCGCAGGTAGGCACCCTGCTTGACGGCCAGGTGGGTCACGTTGCTGCCGAACAGGTGGCCGGCCGAAATGCCGCGCAGGTTGCGGTCGCGCTCGGCATCATAGGCGACGCCGGCGACGATGCCCACGCCCAGCCCGATCTCCACGTACGTCTTGATCACGTCGGCGTCGATGGCCTCCAGCACGATGTCCGGCTCCAGGTGGCGCAGCGCGAAGGCCTTGTCGATCTTGGTCCGGCCGGCAAAGTTGGCATCGTAGGTGATCAGCGGGTAGCCCATCAGGTCTTCCAGCGCCAGGTGCTTCTTGTCCAGCAGCGGATGCTCGGGTGGCGTAATCACCATATGGGTCCACTGGTAGCCCGGCAGCGACACCAGGTTCTTGTCGCTGGAGATGCCCTCCGTGGCGATGCCGATATCGGCCTGGTCATGCAGCAGCATGTCGGCGATCTGCGCCGGGTTGCCCTGCTGGATCGACAGCCGCACCTTGGGGTAGCGCTTGGTGAACTCGCTGATCACCCGTGGCAGGGCGTAGCGCGCCTGGGTGTGGGTGGTGGCGATGGTGAAGTTGCCCTGGTCCTGTGCCGCATAGTCCATGCCGACGCGCTTCAGGCTTTCCACCTCCTGCAGGATCTTCTCGACCGAGCTCAGGATGCGGCGGCCCGGCTCGGTCAGGCTGCGGATGCGCTTGCCGTGGCGGGTAAAGATATCGACGCCCAGCTCTTCTTCCAGCTCGATGATGGCCTTGGATACACCTGGTTGTGACGTGTAGAGCGCTTTTGCGGCCTCAGTCAGGTTGTAGTTCTGCCGGACGGCCTCACGCACGAAGCGAAACTGGTGCAGGTTCATATATCTGGGTTCGTATAAACAAACAACTTCTTATTAGTTTGAGGTATGAGGCCAGTTTATTACGATTCTCGAACTTTGTTAATTAATGGCCAGCCCTCAGTGCGTCCTCTCGCAGCAGCCACTTTGTGATGCGAGACCCACGGGCCAGGCTCCCACCGAGTCCCCCATGTCTGTTGCCTATACGGTTTCCGGTCTGTTTGTAGGCGTCCTCGTCGGTCTGACCGGGGTGGGTGGGGGCTCGTTGATGACGCCGCTGCTGACGTTGCTGTTCGGCTTTTCGCCGGCCACCGCGGTTGGCACCGACCTGGCCTTCGCCGCCATCACCAAGGGCTTCGGCACCATCGCGCACCGTGCCCACGGCCATGTGCAGTGGCAGGTGGTGCGGCGCCTGTGCATCGGCAGCCTGCCGACCGCGGTGGCCGCGATCCTGGTGCTCAAGAGCGCAGGTGAACTCAACGCCCAGTGGCTGCACGCGATCCGCGTGACCATCGGCGTGTCAGTGCTGCTGACCGTATTGTCGCTGCTGTTCCGCAAGCAGATGCTGGCCTGGCTGGAACGCAATCCGCGCTTCCAGCTGCACGGCCGCGCCCAGGTCATTGCCACCATCGCGGTCGGCGCCGTGATCGGCGTGCTGGTGACGGTGTCGTCGATCGGCGCCGGCGCGGTTGGCGCCACGCTGATCCTGCTGCTGTATCCCCATATGAAGCCGGCTGAAGTGGCCGGCACCGACATTGCCTACGCTGTCCCGCTGACGGCGCTTGCCGGGCTGGGCCATGTGTGGCTTGGCACGGTCAACTGGAATTTGCTGCTGGCGCTGCTGGTGGGTTCGATCCCCGGCATCTGGCTGGGCGCGCAACTGTCGCGGGCGCTGCCCGAACGGCTGGTGCGTGCCGCACTGGCGACCACGCTGACGCTGGTCGCCATCAAGCTCGTTTCCTGAATTCAACGAATACTGAACGGACCCCGCCATGTATCAGTACGATCAATATGACCAGCGCATCGTCGCCGAGCGCGTCGCCCAGTTCCGTGACCAGGTGCGCCGCCGCCTGTCCGACGAGCTGACCGAGGAAGAATTCCTGCCGCTGCGCCTGCAGAACGGCCTGTACATGCAGCGCCACGCCTACATGCTGCGCGTGGCGATTCCGTACGGCCTGCTGTCGTCGAAGCAGATGCGCAAGCTGGGCCATATCGCGCGCGAGTACGACCGCGGCTATGGCCACTTCTCGACCCGCCAGAACATCCAGTACAACTGGATGGAACTGGAGCGCGTGCCCGACGTGCTGGCCGAGCTGGCCAGCGTCGAGATGCACGCCATCCAGACCTCGGGCAACTGCGTGCGCAACATCACCACCGACCACTTCGCCGGCATCGCGCCGGACGAGTCGGTGGACCCGCGCGTGCTGGCCGAGCTGCTGCGCCAGTGGAGCACCTTCCAGCCGGAATTCGCCTTCCTGCCGCGCAAGTTCAAGATCGCCATCTCCGCCTCGGCCGACGACCGCGCCGTGGTGCAGATGCATGACATCGGCATCTACGCCTACAAGAACGCCGAAGGCGAAACCCGCCTGCGCATCCTGGCCGGCGGCGGCCTGGGCCGCACGCCGATCCTGGGCACGATCATCAAGGACGACCTGCCGTGGCAGCACATGCTGTCCTACGTCGAGTCGGCCATCCGCGTGTACAACCGCTATGGCCGCCGCGACAACAAGTACAAGGCGCGCATCAAGATCCTGGTGAAGGCCATCGGCGCGGACAAGTTCGCGCAGGAAGTCGAGGAAGAGTGGCAGCACAGCAAGGACGGCCCGGCCACGCTGACGCAGGCCGAGTTCGACCGCGTGGCGCAGTACTTCACGCCGCCCGCCTATGAAAAGCTGGCCGACACCGACGCTTCGTACGAGAACCACCTGCTGGAAGACAAGGCCTTTGCGCGCTGGGTCAGCCGCAACGTGCACGGCCACAAGGTGCCGGGCTACGCCGCGGTGACGCTGTCGACCAAGCCGGGCGTGGCCTCGCCCCCGGGGGATGCCACCGACGCGCAGATCGAAGCCGTGGCCGACCTGGCCGACCAGTTCGGCTTCGGCGAGCTGCGCGTCGCGCACGAGCAGAACCTGATCCTGCCGGACGTGAAGAAGCAGGACCTGTACGCGCTGTGGCAACTGGCCAAGAAGGCCGGCCTGGCCACCCCGAACATCGGCCTGCTGACCGACATCATCGCCTGCCCGGGCGGCGACTTCTGCTCGCTGGCCAACGCCAAGTCGATCCCCATCGCGCAGGCGATCCAGGAGCGCTTCGACGACCTCGACTATGTCTATGACCTGGGTGAGATCTCGCTGAACATCTCGGGCTGCATCAACGCCTGCGGCCACCACCACGTCGGCAATATCGGCGTGCTGGGCGTCGACAAGGATGGTTCGGAGTGGTACCAGGTCACGCTGGGCGGCGCCCAGGGCAACCAGACCGCGCTGGGCAAGGTGATCGGCCCGTCGTTCAGCGCCGAGGAAATGCCCGAGGTGGTGACCCGCATCATCGACACCTTCGTGGCCAACCGCATCGAAGACGAACGCTTTATCGAAACCCTGTCCCGCATCGGCATCGCCCCGTTCAAGGAGCGCGTTTATGCCGACAAGCAGCCGCGCGAGCGCGCTGAAGCCTGAGGACCGGAGACTGAACATGGCAAAGATCATTCAACTGCAACAGGACGGCGCTACCGTCGCCCCCGTCATCGTCGATGACGCCTGGACCGTGCTGCGCGGCACCGCCGAGCAGCCGCTGACCGACGAGCAGATCGCCGCGGCCGTGCAAAGCCAGGACGCGGTGCTGTTCCCGCTGTCGGTGTTCAAGGCCAACGAAGCGCTGCTGGCCGGCCGCGACGCGGCCCGCACCGGCGTATGGCTGGCCCCGGAAGACGAGCCGGCCGATGCCGAGGCGTACTTCGCGCGCGTGGCGCTGGTGGCGGTGGACTTCCCGGTATTCCGCGACGGCCGCGGCTTTTCCACGGCCTACCTGCTGCGCACCCGCTACCACTGGAAGGGCCAGCTGCGCGCAATCGGCGACGTGCTGCGCGACCAGCTCAACTTCATGAAGCGCTGCGGCTTCGACGCCTTCGCGGTGCGCGCCGACAAGAACATCGACGACGCCATCAAGGGCTTCACCGAGTTCACCGTGACCTACCAGGCTTCGGTGGATGAGCCGCTGCCGCTGTTCCGCCGTGCGCGGGCAGAGGTTGGCGCGCAACCGAAGGAAGCGGCATGAGCACGGTGCTGAGCGACATCGCCGTGGTCGACGCCGGTGCGGCGTCGGCGCTGCGTCCGCCTGCGCTGTGGGTTGCGCCGGAATACACCGGCAGCATCGCCGCGCTGGAGCAGAAGGAGCGCGAGCTGGGCGAGCGCCTGGCGGGCATCGCCGGCCGCTTCTTCCGCGCGCGCTTTGCCTCGAGCCTGGCGGCCGAGGACATGGTGCTGACCGACGCGATCCTGCGCGGCACCGAAGCCGTGCGCGCCGGCATCCGCGTGTTCACGCTGCAGACCGGGCGCCTGCACGCCGAGACGCTGGCAGTGCTGGACAAGGTGCAGGCGCACTACGGCTACAGCATCGAGCAGTTCACGCCGGACGCCGAGGCCGTCGAGAACTACCTGAAGAAGCACGGGCTGAACGCCTTCTACGACAGCATCGACCTGCGCAAGGAATGCTGCGGCATCCGCAAGGTCGAGCCGCTCAACCGCGCGCTCTCGCACGCCGACGCCTGGCTGACCGGCCAGCGCCGCGAGCAGGCGGTCACGCGCTCCGAGCTGCCGTTCGAGGAACAGGACGAAGCCCGCGGTATCCCCAAGTTCAATCCGCTTGCGGACTGGAGCGAGCCCGAAGTGTGGGCCTACCTGAAGCGCCACAACGTGCCCGTCAACGACCTGCACGCCAAGGGCTACCCGAGCATCGGCTGCGAGCCGTGTACGCGTGCCGTGCGCGCGGGCGAGGATGTCCGTGCGGGACGTTGGTGGTGGGAGAGCAAGGACTCGAAAGAGTGCGGGCTTCACGAACAAAACATCAAGCATTGAGGCCGGAAAAAATGGGCATCATGAACGACATCGCAGAAGCCACCAGCAGCGTGGCGCACCTGTTGCAAGTACAGAACGATCACCTCGACCGCCTCGAAGCGGAGTCGATCTACATCATCCGCGAGGTGGTGGCCGAGTGCCGCAACCCGGCGCTGCTGTTTTCGGGCGGCAAGGACTCGATCGTGATGCTGCACCTTGCGCTGAAGGCCTTCCGCCTGGGCGACCGCAAGATCGAGCTGCCGTTCCCGCTGGTGCATATCGACACCGGCCACAACTATCCGGAAGTGATCGCCTTCCGCGACCAGCGCGTGGCTGAGCTGGGCGCGCGCCTGGTGGTGGGCCATGTCGAGGACTCGATCAAGCGCGGCACCGTGCGCCTGCGCAAGGAAACCGATTCGCGCAACGCGGCCCAGGCCGTGACCCTGCTGGAAACCATCGGCGAGCACCAGTTCGACGCGCTGATGGGCGGTGCCCGCCGCGACGAAGAGAAGGCCCGCGCCAAGGAGCGTATCTTCTCGTTCCGCGACGAGTTCGGCCAGTGGGACCCCAAGGCCCAGCGCCCCGAGCTGTGGAGCCTGTACAACGCCCGCATGGCGCAGGGCGAGCAGATGCGCGTGTTCCCGATCTCGAACTGGACCGAGCTGGACGTGTGGCAGTACATCGCCCGCGAAAAGCTGGCGCTGCCGCCGATCTACTACGCGCACCAGCGCGAAGTGGTGCGCAAGAGCGGCCTGCTGGTGCCGGTCACGCCGATCACGCCCAAGCAGGACGGCGATGTCAGCGAAGTGCTGTCGGTGCGCTTCCGCACCGTGGGCGACATCAGCTGCACCTGCCCGGTGGCCAGCGTTGCCGATTCGCCGGAAGCGATCATCGCCGAGACCGCGGTGACCGAGATCACCGAGCGCGGCGCCACCCGCATGGACGACCAGACGAGCGAAGCCTCGATGGAACGCCGCAAGAAGGAAGGCTACTTCTAAGCCGCACGCAGCAAAGGATCCAGACATGACTCACCAAGCAACCCATCAAGGCCTGCTGCGCTTCATCACCGCCGGCTCCGTCGACGACGGCAAGAGCACGCTGATCGGCCGCCTGCTCTACGACAGCAAGGCCGTGCTGTCCGACCAGCTGACCGCGCTGGCCAACGCCAAGAACAAGCGCACCGCCGGCGAGCAGATCGACTTCTCGCTGCTGACCGACGGGCTGGAAGCCGAGCGCGAGCAGGGCATCACCATCGACGTGGCCTACCGCTACTTCTCGACCGCGCGCCGCAAGTTCATCATCGCGGATACCCCGGGCCACGAGCAGTACACCCGCAACATGGTCACCGGCGCCTCGACCGCGGACGCGGCCATCGTGCTGGTCGATGCCACCCGCGTCACCGTTACCAACGGCCGTGCCGAGCTGCTGGCGCAGACCAAGCGCCACTCGGCGATCCTGAAGCTGCTGGAAATCCGGCACGTGATCGTGGCCATCAACAAGATGGACTTGGTCGACTACAGCGAACAGCGCTTCAACGAGATCCGCACCGCCTACACCGAACTGGCCGCCCAGCTCGGCCTGAAGGACGTGCGCTACGTGCCGGTATCGGCGCTGCGCGGCGACAACATCGTGCATGAGAGCGATGCCATGGCCTGGTACCAGGGCGAGCCGCTGCTGCCGCTGCTGGAAGAGCTGCCGGTGGAAGAAGCCGCGCCCGAGGATGACGCAGCGCTGCGCTTCCCGGTGCAGCTGGTGATCCGCCAGGACGGCTCCCAGTCGGACGATTTCCGCGGCTATGCCGGCCGTATCGAAGCCGGCACCGTGCGCGTGGGCCAGAAGCTGCGCGTGCTGCCCGCCAACCGCGAGGCCGTGGTGACCGAAGTGCTGACGCCCAACGGCGCCGCCGAATCGGCCAATGTCGGCGACACGGTCACCGTGCGCCTGTCCGAGGACGTCGATGTATCACGCGGTGACATGTTCGTCGCCGCCGATGCCGCCACCGCGCCGGCCAAGAAGCTGCAGGCCGACCTGTGCTGGTTCGACGACGAATCGCTGAACCCGGCGCGCAAGTATGTGCTCAAGCACACCACGGCCAGCGTGTTCGCGCGCGTGTCGGCGGTGGACCGCGTGCTGGACGTGCACACGCTGTCGCACGAGACCGGCCGCCACGATATCCGCCTGAACGACATCGGTTCGGTGCAGATCTCGCTGCAGAAGCCGATCGTGTGCGATGCCTACGGCGATAACCCGGCAACGGGTGCCTTCGTGCTGATCGACGAAGCGACCAACCACACGGTGGCCGCGGGCATGATCCGTGCGTTCTCCTGATCGGTAACGACAGGAAAGGGGCAGCAGATGGACAAGCAGGCGCAGAAGACTTACGGCAAGGTGTTCCTCATCGGGGCAGGCCCCGGTGCGGCAGACCTCATTACGGTGCGTGGTGCACGGCTTTTGGGCGAAGCCCAGGTGGTGCTGCACGATGCACTGGTAGCGCCGGAGATGCTGGCCTGGTGTCCGCAGGCCGAGCTGGTCGAGGTGGGCAAGCGCTGCGGGCAGCGCTCCACCGCGCAGCTGTTCATCAACCGCCAGATCGTCGACCTGGCCAGCAAGTACGAACGCGTGGTGCGCCTGAAGGGCGGCGACCCGATGCTGTTCGGCCGCGCCGACGAAGAACTGCAGGCGCTGGAAGCCGCTGGCATCGAGTATGAAGTGGTGCCGGGCATCACGGCGGCGCTGGCGGCCGCTTCGGCGATCGGCAAGCCGCTGACCAAGCGCGGTGTGTCGCGCAGCGTGGCGTTTGCCACGCAGGCGAAGGCTGCGGATGGCGAGGGCTCGGCCGATATCGAAGCCGCGGTCAAGGCCGATACGCTGGTCTACTACATGGGCCGCGACCAGGCGGCGTCGATTGCCGCGCAGCTGATCGCGCATGGCAAGCCGGCGTCCACGCCGGCGTGGGTGGTGGAAGCCGCCAGCACGCCGCGGCAGCGTAGTCGTGAATTCACGCTGGGCCGGATGGCAGCGGGCGAGGCCGCTGCCTGGATCGATCCGGTGCAGCCGAGCCTGCTGATGATCGGGGCGGCGCTGGCTGCGCGGGCTACCGAAACGCCGCGCGAAGGCGTGGGCGAAACCGTCGTGCAGACGCCGCGCGCTGCCTGAGCGCGCTGCGCACTACTAAAAAAAAGCCCTGTACCGGCATGCCGGTACAGGGCTTTTGTCATGGAGGACCACGTTTCTGCTCAGGGCTGGCCGCTTGCGGGCATTGAGGCAACGCAGTATGCCGCGATCGCATCCAGCACCGCATTGGCCTCGCCTGCTGCCGTCGCGCAATGGATGCGCAGCGCGGGATGCGCTTGCCGGCATTGGTCGAGCAAGGCCGGCAGGTCGCGCCGCAGGTGGCCGCCCTGGCCAAGGAACACCGGCACCACGGTGGCGTCGGACACGCCGTGCGCTGCCAGGTCCGCGAGCGCGTCGGGCAGCGCGGGCGTCATCAGTTCCAGGAATGCCAGCCGCACCTCGCACCCGGGCAGGGCAGCGGCCACCTTCTGCAGCAGGCGGTCGAACGGCTCGCGCCAGCGCGCATCGCGCGCGCCATGCGCAAACAGGACCAGGGCCCGGGTGGGTGCAGTCATGGCAGCCCGCCCCTCAGTGCCGGTCCACCCAGCGCAGCGCCAGCAGCGCCACCATCAGGTAGAGCGTGCCTGGCACCAGTGCCGAGATGATCGGCGGCCAGGTATGCAGCAGGCCGACGTGCGAGAACAGCGTGTTCGACAAGTGGAACGACAGCCCCAGCATGATGCCCCCGAACACCTTCACGCCGACGGCGCCGGCACGGGCGTGCAGGTAGGCGAAGGGCAGGGCCAGCGCCATCATCACGAACAGCGTCAGCGGGTAGATCACCTTCTTCCAGAAGGCGATCTCATAGCGCTGCGTGTCCTGCTTGTTGTCGCGCAGGTGGCGGATATAGCGGAACAGGTCCAGCGTCGACATCCGCTCAGGCGTCACCAGCAGCACCGACAGGATCTGCGGCGTCAGCTCGGAATGCATGGTCACGCGCGGGAACTTGACCTGCTCGGCGCGGAAGTCCGGGGCCAGCGCATCGCGTGCCGGCTTCGCCCCCTGCGCCGGGGGCGCCAGCTCGATGAAGCGGGTCTCGTTGACGCCCTGCAGTTCCCACGACTGGCCACCCTGGTAGCGCCCCTCCTGCGCCACGCGGATCACGCGCAGGCGGTATTGCGGGTCGAACTCATACATGGTGATGCCGGTGATGGTCTGGTCCGGCCGCAACCCCGCCACGTTGACGAAGCGGGTGATCTCGCCGCCGCCGGTGGCGGCATCCTTGTCGCGGTCCTTGACCCAGACGCCGGAACGGAAGCCCGACGACACGGTTGCGCCGATCGCCTCGAGCTTGATCTTCTGCGCGTACTGCTCGGCGCGGGGGCCGATGAATTCGCCGAAGACAAAGGTCACGATGGCCAGCGGCACCGCCAGCTTGAACAGCGAGAACAGCGCCTGGCGCGTGTTCAGGCCGGCCACGCGGAAGATGGTGTACTCGGACTGGCTGGCCAGCTGCGAGAACACGTAGATCGCGCTGATCAGCACCGCGATCGGCAGCACCTCATACACCCGCGTGGGTGCCTGCAGCAGGACGTGGAACAGCGCCACCAGCGAGGTGTACTGGTTGTTGACGTTCTCCAGCTCGTTGAGCATGTCGAAGAACACGAACAGCGACAGCACCGCGAACAGGATGAAGGCGAACACGCCATAGATCAGGCGGCCGAAGTAGCGTTCATAGACGTGCAGGATCCTCATGCCCGGCCCCCGGTAGCCGCGGCATCGCGCTTGCGCAGGCCGAATACGGCGCGCCACCCGCCCAGGCTGCGGTTCTGCCGGTAGCGGAACAGCATCAGCGCCCCCAGGAACACCGCCAGGTGGATCGGCCACCAGGCCAGCCAGAACGGGATTGCGCCCGAGCGCACCCAGGACTGCGTCAGGTTGATCAGGTTGCTGTAGGTCAGGTAGATCAGCACCGCGAACACCAGCGGCGTGTAGCGGCCCAGGCGCGGGTTAACGTAGGCCAGCGGAATTGCGATCATGACGAAGTTGAAGGCCAGGATCGGCAGCGAGATGCGCCAGATCAGCTCGCCCAGGTTCTCGCGCGTGGGGTTGCGGATCAGCTCGATGGTGTCGCGGCTCTTGGGCGGCAGGCTGGCCTCGGACTCAGGCGGCTTGTTGTCCACCTTGACCGCGTAGCGTTCAAATTCAACGATGCGGTAGTCGATCTGGCCGGGCGTGCCCGAGTAGCGGCGGCCGTTCTCCATCACCACCAGGCGGTCGCCGTTGGGCATGGTCTCGAACTTGCCCTGGTGCGCCAGCGCCACGCCGATCTTGTCGGCCTCGGAGTTGGCGACGAAGACATTGCGCGCATACTTCATGTCGGCATCCATGCCCTCGATGAACAGCACGTAGTTGGCCTTGGCCGGCTCGATAAAGCGCCCCGCGGCAATCATCGACATCACGCCGCGCTGCTCGAAGCGGTCGCGGAACAGCGCGCTCTGCTGGTTGGCCCAGGGCCAGGCAAACATGCCCAGCAGCAGCGCCAGCACGACGAAGGGTGCCGCGAACTGCAGCACCGGCTTGACCAGGTCGCGCAGCGAGATGCCGGCCGAGAACCACACCACCATCTCCGAGTCCTTGTACCAGCGCGTCAGCACGATCAGGGTGGAAATGAAGAGCGTGGCCGAGAGCAGGATCGACAGGTAGCCGATGGTGGCCAGGCCGATCAGCATCAGCACGTCGTTGGGGCTGGCCTTGCCGTTGGCGGCCATCCCCAGGATGCGGATCACGAGCGAGGTGAGCATGAAGGTCAGCATCACCAGGAACACCGCCCCGGCGGTGTAGGCAAGCTCGCGTCGCAGGGCTTGTTGAAGGATCATGCGGGTTCGGTTCCGGGCTGCCGGCCGGAGCGGGCGATGTGCCGTGCGAGGTGCCTGGCAGAACAGCTGGCTGGCAGCACAACATGCTGTCAGCGTGGCCGGGGCGTATCAGCGGCGGCAGGTCGCGGGATAAAAATCGCGGATAATGGAGGCTTTCGTGTCTAACGAGCCCCTGGAAGGAAGCGCGATGGAATTTAGCACAAAAGCCTTGGATTGGAGCAAAGCCGGCCAAAATGGTTTCCTGGCGACCAAGACCGACTGCCTGGTGGTCGGCCTGTTCGAAGGCCAGAACCTGGCCGGAGTGGCCAAGGCACTGGATGTGGCCACCAAGGGCTTGGTGGGGCGGCTGGTCAAGCAGGGCGATTTCGAGGGCAAGCGCGGCACCCAGCTGATGCTGCATGAGGTGGCCGGCGTGGGCGCCGCGCGCGTGCTGCTGGTGGGCCTGGGCAAGGAAGCCGATTTCAGCGACAAGTCCTTTGCCGACGCGGTCCGCACCGCCGTGCGTGCCTTGTCGTCCACGCGTGCGGCCTCGGCCCTGTGGTGCCTGGCGCAACAGGCGCCGCAGCAGCGCGATGTGGCTTGGGGCGTGATCACCACCATCACGCTGGTGCGCGAAGCCGGCTATCGCCTGCTTGAGCGACATCCGGGTCTGAAGCGCGCCAATGCCAACGGCAAGCCCAACGGCAACGACAAGTCCTCGCTGCGCAAGGTCGTGATCGCGGTCGACAGCGGCGATGCCCGCGCCGCCACCCAGGCCGTGGTGCGCGGCACCGCCGTCGCCAACGGCATGGAGCTGACGCGCGATCTGGGCAACCTGCCGTCCAATATCTGCACGCCGACCTACCTGGCCAATACCGCACGCGGCATTGCCAAGCGCCACAAGCTCAAGGCCGAGGTGCTGGGCCGCAAGCAGATCGAGGCCCTGAACATGGGGGCCTTCCTGGCCGTGACCAAGGGCAGCGAAGAGCCGCCGCAGTTCATCGTGCTGCGCTACGACGGCGCCGGCGCCAAGCAGGCCCCGGTGGTGCTGGTGGGCAAGGGCATCACCTTCGACACCGGCGGCATCTCGCTCAAGCCGGGCGAGGGCATGGACGAGATGAAGTACGACATGTGCGGCGCCGCCTCGGTGCTGGGCACGATCCAGGCCGTGGCCGAGATGGGCCTGAAGCTCAACGTCATCGCCGTGGTGCCGACCTGCGAGAACATGCCCAGCGGCATCGCCACCAAGCCGGGCGACGTGGTCACCAGCATGTCCGGCCAGACCATCGAGATCCTGAACACCGACGCCGAAGGCCGCCTGATCCTGTGCGACGCGCTGACTTATGTGGAGCGCTTCAAGCCGGCCGCGGTAATCGACGTGGCCACCCTGACGGGTGCCTGCATCATCGCGCTTGGCCACGTCAACAGCGGCCTGTACGCGCGCTCCGACGCGCTTGCCGATGCCGTGCTGCAGGCCGGCCGCCGCGCCATGGACACCGCCTGGCGCATGCCGCTGGACGACGAGTACCAGGATCAGCTCAAGTCCAACTTTGCCGACATGGGCAATATCGGCGGCCGCCCGGCCGGCAGCGTGACGGCGGCGTGTTTCCTGTCGCGCTTCACCGAGAAATACGACTGGGCCCACCTGGACATCGCCGGCACCGCCTGGAAGAGCGGCGCGGCCAAGGGGGCCACCGGCCGCCCGGTGCCGCTGCTGGCGCAGTTCCTGATGGACCGCGCGGCCTGATGGCAGCGGCGGCAGGCAACAGAGGCAGCAAGGGTCCATGACGCGCATCGATTTCCACAGCAACGTGCCGGACGTGCTCGGCTATGTCTGCCGGCTGGTCCGCAAGGCCTACGGCGCAGGGCAGAAGGTGGTGATCCACGGGGCGCCGGCGCAGCTGGCGGACCTGGATGCGCGCCTGTGGACCTTCTCTGCGCTGGACTTCCTGCCGCATTGCGGGCTGGAAAGCCCCAATGCGGCGGTCACGCCGATCCTGCTGGCCGCCACCACCGAAGGCGTGCCGCACCACCAGCTGCTGATCAACCTGGCAGACCAGGTCCCGGCGCAGTTTGCCAGCTTCGAACGGCTGATCGAGGTGGTGGGCGCGGGCGATGCCGCGCGCGAGGCGGGCCGCCAGCGCTACCGTTTCTACCGCGAACGCGGCTATCCGCTGACGCACCACGACATCGGCCAGCCCAAGGGAGACGCCGCATGAGCGAACGCACCACCTCGCGGGTGATCCCGCGGCTCGATCCGAACGACAGTATCCCGCTGCTGACCGAGGTGTTCGAACTGCCGGATGTAGGGGCAGCAGCGCCGGCTGCCGCTTCGCCAGAGGGCGTGATCGATACCTTCGGCATGGCCGATTCGGGCCTGGTCATGCATGTCGGCGATACCGGCGACGCCGTGGCTGACGAGGGCGCCGCGCCGGCATCGGCGATGCCGGCAGACACCGGCGCCCCGGGCGAGGACGACCTGCGTGCCGTGCGCACCGAATTGCTGACGCGCGTGATGATGCGCTTTCGCACCGAATGGCCGCAGGTCGTGGCGGCCCATACCGAAGCCACGCTGCAGTCGCGGCTGGCGCCGCTGACGGCGCAACTGGCCAGCGAGCTGACGCAGTCGCTGGAGGCGCGGCTGGTGGAATGGCTGGATGCGACGCTGGAGGAGATCGAGAAGACGCCGGGCGGGGATTGAGCCCGGGCGCGTCCTGACGGTAACCAACAAAAAAGCCTGCGATCTCTCGCAGGCTTTTTTCATGGTTCGGACCCGGATCAGTCCGTCACCGCACCCTTGCTCGCCGTCGACGCCAGCTTCGAGAACTTCGCCAGCACGCCGCGGGTGTAGCGCGGTGCCGGCTGCTTCCAGCCGGCGCGGCGCCTGGCCAGCTCTTCATCCGCCACGTTCAACTGCAGCAGCAGCTTGTGCGCGTCGATGGTGATCGAATCCCCTTCCTGCACCAGCGCGATGGTGCCGCCCACATACGCTTCCGGCGCGACGTGGCCGACCACCATGCCCCAGGTGCCGCCCGAGAAGCGGCCGTCGGTGATAAAGCCGACTGACTCGCCCAGGCCCTTGCCGATGATGGCCGAGGTCGGGGCCAGCATTTCCGGCATGCCGGGGCCGCCCTTGGGGCCCAGGTAGCGCAGCACCAGGATGTCGCCGGCGTTGATCTTGTCGGCCAGGATGGCTTCCATCGCGCTTTGCTCGTCCTCGAACACGCGCGCCGGGCCGGTGATGACCGGGTTCTTCAGGCCGGTGATCTTGGCGACCGCGCCTTCTTCGGCCAGGTTGCCCTTCAGGATGGCCAGGTGGCCCTCCTTGTACAGCGCCTTCTCGATCGGCAGGATCACGTCCTGGTCGGCGCGCGGGGTGTCGGGAACGTTTTCCAGCTCTTCAGCCAGCGTGCGGCCGGTGATGGTCAGGCAGTCGCCATGCAGCATGCCGGCCTTGAGCAGGATCTTCATGACCTGCGGAATGCCGCCGGCCTTGTGCAGGTCGGTCGCCACATACTGGCCCGACGGCTTCAGGTTGCAGATCACCGGCACCTTGCGGCGGATGCGCTCGAAGTCGTCGATGGTCCATTCCACTTCAGCGGCGTGGGCGATGGCCAGGTAGTGCAGCACGGCATTGGTCGAGCCGCCGGTGGCCATGATCAGCGCCACGGCGTTCTCGATCGACTTGCGCGTGATGATGTCGCGCGGCTTGATGTCCTGCTTGATCGCCTCGACCAGCACGCGCGCCGATTCGGCGGCGCTGTCGACCTTCTCCTGGTCCGGGTTGGCCATGGTCGACGAGTACAGCAGCGACATGCCCAGCGCCTCGAACGACGAGCTCATGGTGTTGGCGGTGTACATGCCGCCGCATGAGCCGGTCGACGGGCAGGCGTTCTTTTCCACGCCTTCGAAGTCTTCCTGGCTCATGCGCCCGGCGGTGAATTCGCCCACGGCCTCGAACGACGACACGATGGTCAGGTCCTTGCCCTTCCAGTTGCCCGGCTTGATGGTGCCGCCGTAGACGTAGATGCCCGGCACGTTGGTGCGCGCCAGTGCGATCATGCCGCCCGGCATGTTCTTGTCGCAGCCGCCGATCACGACCACGCCGTCCATCCACTGGCCCTGCGCGGCGGTCTCGATGCAGTCGGCGATGACCTCGCGCGAGATCAGCGAGTACTTCATGCCCTCGGTGCCCATCGACATGCCGTCCGAGATGGTCGGCGTGCCGAACACCTGCGGGTTGGCGTCCGAGGCCTTGATCGCGTCGATGGCCGCATCGGCCAGGCGCTGCAGGCCGGCGTTGCAGGGGGTGATGGTCGAGTGGCCGTTGGCGATGCCCACCATCGGCTTGTCGAAGTCTTCCTTCTTGTAGCCGAGTGCGTAGTACATCGAACGGTTGGGCGAACGCGCCACGCCTTGCGTGATGTTCTGCGAGCGTTTGTTGAATGCCATGGTGGGGAATCTCCGGGGGAACTTCAGTGCCGCTCCGCGCTGCATGAACGCACGGCGGCGATGTTGTGGGCCAAAGAATGACGCTTGCGTTTTGGAGTGTCAAATATATTATTTGACCTTTATTGAGTCGAAAAACATATCAGGAGCGCGTTTGGACCTGCGTCAGTTGCGTTACTTCGTCACTGTGGCGGAAGAGTTGCATTTCGGCCGCGCGGCAGGGCGCCTGTCGATGCCGCAGCCGCCGTTGTCGCAGCAGATCCAGGCGCTGGAAGAGGAAATCGGCGTGCAGCTGTTCGCGCGCACGCGGCGCTCGGTGGCGCTGACGCCGGCCGGCCAGCAGTGGCTGCCCGAGGTGCGGCGCGTGCTGGCCGATGCCGCGGCGCTGCCCGGGCTGGCGCAGCGGCTGGCGCGCGGCGAGGTGGGGTCGCTGTCGCTGGCCTTTGTCAGCACCGCCGACTACGGCATCCTGCCCGACTTGTTGCGGCGCTTTCGCGCCCGGCACCCGGAGGTGCAATTGCAACTGCGCGAGGCCACCAGCGACGTGCAGCTCGAGGCGTTGATGGAGGGGGCGATCGACGCCGGCCTGGTGATCCGGCCGCAGCTGCCGGCCATGCCGCACGGGCTGGCCTACCTGCCGCTGGTGAGCGAGCCGCTGGTGCTGGCCGTGCCCGACGGCTGGCGGCCGGCGGGTGACGGCACGGTCTCGCTGCGCGAGGCCGCCCATGAACCGCTGATCATCTTCCCGCGCCGAAGCGCGCCGGCGTTTTATGACATCATTACGGGCTACTATGCGCGCGAGGGCCTGGTGCCCGTGATCGCGCAGGAAGCCATCCAGATGCAGACCATCGTCAGCCTCGTGTCCGCGGGCATGGGCGTGGCGCTGGTGCCGGCGTCGCTGTGCAACCTTCGCCGCACCGGGGTGTCCTACCTGGCGCTGCGCGAGGCCGGCCCGCAGATCGAGACCGGGCTGGTCTGGCGCGACGGCGCGTCCGCCGGCGTGGCGCCGGTGCTGCGCTCGTTCATCGATATTGCGACCGCGCTTGCACAAGAAGCCGGTGCAGCCGGCCACTGACAATACGCAGGCTGCGGCCTTTTCAAACTCCATTCACGCCAACATGCTGATTCATCCCCAGTTCGACCCGGTTGCCATCCACCTGGGCCCGCTTGCCATCCGCTGGTACGGGCTGATGTACCTGGCCGGGTTCATCATGTTCCTGGGCTTCGGGCGCCTGCGCATCCGCCAGCCGCATATCGCGGCCAAGGGCTGGACCACGCGCGACCTGGACGACATGCTGTTCTTCGGCGTGCTGGGCGTGATCCTGGGCGGGCGGCTGGGCTATGTGCTGTTCTACAAGCCGTCGTACTACCTGGCCCATCCGCTCGAGATCCTCAAGGTGTGGGAAGGCGGCATGGCCTTCCACGGCGGCTTCCTGGGCGTGGTCGTGGCGATGTGGCTGTTCGGCAAACTGCGCCGGCGCCACTGGATGGAGGTGACCGACTTCATCGCGCCGATGATCCCCTGCGGGCTGGCCGCCGGGCGCATCGGCAACTTCATCAACGGCGAGCTGTGGGGCCGCGCCACCGACCTGCCGTGGGGCATGATCTTCCCGCAGGCGGGCGACAACATCCCGCGCCATCCGTCGCAGCTGTACCAGTTTGCCGGCGAGGGCGTGGCGCTGTTCATCGTCCTGTGGCTGTTCGCGCGCAAGCCGCGGCCGATGGGCGCGGTGTCGGGCGTGTTCCTGATCGGCTATGGTGCCTTCCGCTTTGCCGCGGAATTCGCGCGCGAGCCCGACAACTTCCTGGGCCTGCTGGCGCTGAAGCTGTCGATGGGGCAGTGGCTGAGCCTGCCGATGATCCTGGCCGGCATCGCCATGGTGGTGTGGGCCTACCGGCGCGAGCCCGGCGCCGGCGCATCGCAGCCGGTGGCCTAAGAACCCGTCCGCGCTATTTGCCGGCGCGGCGCAAGGCGTCGATGCGCGCCTGCGTATGCGGGTGGGTCGACATGAAGTCCTGGCCGCGTTCCGGCTCGGCGTCCGACGCCGCGCCGCGCCGGTGGTCCAGCCTGACCAGCACATCGGCCAGCGCCGCGGGCGGCAGTCCGTTGCGCTGCATGACCTCGATCGCAAAGGCATCGGCCTCGCGCTCGTGGTCGCGTGAATAGCGCAGTGTCAGGATCGCGGCCGGCACCCCGGCCAGCACCGTCGAGATATCCCCGAACAGGTAGGCTGACAGCGCCGCCAGCGCCGACCCCTGGATCACCTGCTGCAAGCCGTGCCGGTTGGCGACATGGCCGGCTTCATGGGCCAGCACGCCCATCATGCCGGTGCCGGTGCCGGCCAGGCTGACCAGCTCGTCGGTGACGACGATGGTGCCGCCCGGCAGCGCCAGCGCATTGGCGCCGATCTCGCCGCCCTGGCGGAACAGGATCTGGTAATCGTGGCCGGCATCGCGCGGGCGCTTCAGCGCCGCGAAGCCCGAGCGGATGCGTTGCTGCTCGGCGGGCGGCAGCTGCGTCGGCTTGACCATGCCGTTGTCCAGGCTCGCCAGCGTCAGCTTGCCCAGATGGGCCTCCACCTCGGGCGGCACCGCGCGCGCCATCATGCCGGCGCCCCACGGCAGCAGCACGTAATAGCCCAGCACCAGCACCGCCACCAGCGCTGCCACGGCCAGGCCGGCCAGGCGCCAGCTGTTCTGCGCGCGCGCCACCAGGCTGTCGCGATGGCCGGTCGCGGCCAGCATGTGGTCGAAGGCGGCGTGGTCGGTGATCTCGCAGAAGGCGCCGTCGGCAAAGGTGACCAGCCGCGGCGCGCGGCGCACGCGCTCGGACACGCGCACGTCCGACAGCGGCGCGCGCCGCAGCTCGGCGCCGGAGTCGTCGCGCAGCACGGCCTGCTGCGCCTCAACCGCCAGCGTGGCCGGATGCGCGCGCGACGAGCGGCCATCGAAGAAGGTGACTGGGATCATGGTGCGGGCGGGGTCAGCGCACGGCGTGCTCAGAGCGCGATGTCGATGTCGTACCAGTCTACCGCCGCATCGCCCAGCGCACCGACTTGTTGCGCCTCGCCGGCCACGAAGGTGTCGAGCGGGCCCGCCGCCAGCATGGTCACGCATTCGAGCCGGTAGCGCGCCGAACGCACCCGCGCGAACGGCAGGTACAGGCCCAGCGTCAGCGCGATGGCGATCAGGTTGGTGACGAAGATAAAGACCATGCGGCCGGCCCCCACCTCGCTGCGGAACGCATGCGGCGCCAGCGTGGTATGGCTCCACACGACATTCTGCAGGCGCGCCATCACATAAGGGCTGACGGCCAGCAGCGCCAGGTAGAAACCGCCCACGCCGATGCCGAACGACAGCATCGCGCCCGCCTTGCCCGACGCGGTCACGCCCAGCACGAAGCCGGCCAGCGCCGCGGCCGCCACCAGCGCGACCATCACGCCGAAGGCACGCAGGTAGACGCCGTAGAAATCGCCCGCGCCGGCGTGGAAGGCAAACGGTGCGGTGCCGAAGCGGGTGTGGTTATGCTGGTAGCGCTTGAAGCGCTGGTGCGCCAGCGGCCCAAGCAGGCCCAGCGTGGCCACCGCGGCCAGCGGCCACAGCACGAACACCTTGTAGGCATCGGCATCGCCGCCGGTGAAGGCGAAGCGCAGGCCGCGGTAGCTGGAGTTGGCCATGCGGAAACGCAATGAGCGCACCAGCAACAGGGGGAACACCGCCAGCAGCGCCACCAGCATCGCCAGCGCAAGGAAGGGCGAGACCGTCGAGGCGAACTGGAAGGCGAGCACCAGCGCGAACACGATGGCGCGGCCTTTCAGGATCGCGGACGGCTTGCCGTGGTAGTCAAAACTCGCGCCGTCGAGCCGCGTGTTGCGATAGAAATACTGCAGCGTGCGCACCTTGGCCCAGGCCGAATAAATGCCGAAGGTGACGATGGTCAGCAGTGCATTGACGATCCAGATACGGAAGTACTCTGAACCGGATCCGGTAAAGGACAGGCCCAGCGGCCGCGGCACGGCGTAGCGCGGCTCGGCAGGCGCCGGTGTCTCGTCTGCCGGGGTACCGGCCAGGGTGAAATCGCTGCCAGCTTGCATGGCGGAGCTCCAGTGTGTGTGGAAAGCGACAGTCAGGATTGCGGCCTCGGCCGCAGTTTCAGAAATGCAACCACTTTAGATCGGGCATTTGCGGCGATGCGCTCACATTCTCGCACTGATAAATAGCGACCACGGCACAATCTGCATATGCCATTGCCGCCAGGCGGGCACGCGTATAAGAAAATGTGGGAAAACCCTCGTAACACTCTAGAAACATCCTGTTACACTAGACGTATTCTGTAACAACTTCCGAATGCGTGTTGCCAATAAAATCAGTGACTTAGTCACGCTGGCACGTAAATCGCTATCTTGATTGTTACAAAGATGAGCGGCAAGCCACAGCCGCCAACGGAAGTGCCAGGGAGGGAGTGACGGCTGACAGGCCACACTTGCCGGCACTTCACGTACAGCCAGGGCGACGGGAAAATCCGCGCGCAAGCGCGTTTCAAAGGGGGGGCGCAGGGCCAGCGCCGGCAATCCATGGACCCACGCGGCAGATACTTTTGAAAGTACCCGCCGACGATGAAAAGCAGTACTGCAGTATTTTCAGG
>NZ_JFJW01000107.1:41967-48104 GCF_000611125.1 Cupriavidus sp. SK-4 | reverse complement strand
AGGGAGGCATGGAAACGCCCGCCGCACCTCATATCGCACCCACGCCGTACCCCACGGACCGCATCTCGCCGGTCAACCACCAGAACACCACCCGCTCCGGCTTGTTTGCAGCGCAGCATCGAAATTCCTTGTATCGTTCGCGTCCTAATCCATAATTATGAATTATGGCTGGCGGGGCGCATCTGCCCTGGCCGACGCCAGATCGTGACCGGAACGCATCGGTCACGCCATCCGACCCGGGGGAAGCATGCGCATTGTCCAGCAGGCGTTGTACCTGGAAGTGGCAGACCGGCTGCGCGCCATGATCGATGCGCATACGCTGGTGCCCGGCGCATGGATCGACGAGAGCGCGATGGCTGAAACCCTGGGCATCTCGCGCACGCCGCTGCGCGAGGCGCTCAAGGTGCTGGCCGCCGAAGGCCTGGTGCGGCTGGAGCCGCGCCGCGGCTGCTTCGTCAATGAACTGTCCGAGCAGGACCTGGACGAGATCTTCCCGCTGATGGCACTGCTGGAAGGGCGCTGCGCCTATGAGGCCGCGCGCAACGCCACGCGCGCCGACCTGGACGCACTGGACGGCCTGCATGCCGACCTGGCGCGCTACGCGCAGGCGGGTGACATCGACGCCTACTACGAAACCAACTTCCAGATCCACGAATCGATCCAGCGGCTGGCCGGCAACCGCTGGCTGTCGGGCCTGATCAGCGACCTGCGCAAGGTGCTGCGGCTGTCGCGCCACAAGAGCCTGAAGCTGCCGGGCCGGATCCAGGAATCCTGCGCCGAGCACCTGTCCGTGTTTGCCGCGCTCAAGGCCCGCGACCCCGAAGGCGCCGAGGCGATGATGAAGACCCATCTGCTGCGCCAGCGCGCGGCGCTCAAGACGCTGGATGCCGGTGCCACCGCCGGGGCGGCCGAGGCCCAGGCCGTGCGCGCGCCGCCGGTGCTGCGCGTGGCCGGCGGCGAAGAGTAGCCGCGGCGCCGTAACTCCAGTCCGATGTTTTTCCCACGTTCCGATCGATGCATCAAGGCAGATACCGCATGAATTCCTTCGACACGGGTGACCAGAAGATCAGTGCGCCGCTGGGCGAAAGCGAGCCGGCAGGTTCCAAGTTCCTGTCGCGGCTGGGCCGCTGGTGGGGACGCAAGGGCGAGGGCGACGCCAAGGCCAGCGCCAAGGCCGCCGCAACGCCGGTCGATGGCGAGGCGCCGCTGCCGCCGCGCGCGGTGCGCCGCCAGCGCGAGCAGCTGCGGCTTTGCTTCGACGCGCGCCTGACCGATGGCGCCGCCAATGCCGCCGCGCAGGCGTGGCAGGCCGAGTATGAAGCCGCCGGCGAGGCCACCCGGCGCGGCATGCTGGCGGTGCTGGCCGAAGTCGCCAGCAGCGGCGGCGGCAAGGGCAGCGAAGAGGCCGGGACCGACGGCGACAAGGGCGCGCGCGCCGCCCGCGCGCAGGCCGCGTCTTCGGGCCTGGCCCAGGCCCTGTCCAATGCGCGCATCCGCTTCTTCAAGCGGCTGGCCGCGCTGCATGGCCAGCGCGGCAACAGCGCCTGCGGCCTGCACTTCCTGATCCAGCTGCGCGCCGACATGCTGCGCTGGCAGCGCCGCATGCCGGGCCTGCGCCCGCTTGACGACGACCTCGAGGCGCTGTTCTCCAACTGGTTCGACGTGGGCCTGCTGGAGCTGCAGCCGATCACCTGGGATTCGCCGGCATCGCTGCTCGAAAAGCTGATCCGCTACGAGGCCGTGCATGAGATCGCCTCATGGACCGACCTGCGCAACCGCCTCGATTCCGACCGCCGCTGCTATGCGTTCTTCCACCCGCGCATCCCGCGCGAGCCGCTGATCTTTGTCGAGGTGGCTTTCGCGCCGGAGATGGCGGCCAATGTCCATACATTGCTGGATGAAGCCGCGCCGCTGGAAGACCTGCGCCGCGTCAAGTGGGCCATCTTCTATTCGATCAGCAATACCCAGGCGGGCCTGCGCGGCGTGAGCTTCGGCAACTTCCTGCTCAAGCGCGTGATCGAGGAGGTCCAGCGTGAATTCCCAAAAGTGAATCAGTTCGCCACGCTCTCGCCGATCCCCGGGTTTGCCGACTGGCTGCGCAAGCAGGATGGCGACGCCGTTGCGCGCGTGCTAGGCGACAAGCGCCTGGCGCGCTGGAGCGAGCGCCACGGCAAGGCGCCAGCGGACGGCGCCGGGTGGCTGGAGGCGCTGGTGCCGGACGCCGCCGATACCGTGATCCGCGATACCGCCATGATCCTGGCCGCGCATTTCCTGGTGCGCGAACGCAACCAGTCGATGCCCGCCGACCCGGTCGCGCGCTTCCACCTGGGCAACGGGGCCTGCGTGGAGCGGCTGAACTGGGGCGCCGACCTGTCGCGCAAAGGCCGCAGCCAGAGCTGCGGGATGATGGTCAATTATCTTTACGTGCCCGAGGCGCTGGATGACAATCTGGCACGCCTGGGCGCCGGCAACCCGCGCATCAGCCGTAGCGTCGGGAAGCTGCTGTGACCCTGGTCCGGTCACGCGGGTCGCCCCCGCACCCGCGGCGCCTGGCGCGCCGCGTTTTCTTGTCGGGACCTGAGCAGTAACTTCGCGCCGCGGCAGTGTCGCGCGGCCATCAGATTGACTTTCCGCAGAAGAGAGAGGAGACAACCAATGAATCGTCGTCAGTTCAGCCTGGCCGCGTGCGCGCGCGCAACGGGCGTGGCCCTGGGCCTGGCCGGCCTCGGCGCCGGCGCAATGCTCGCCGCGCCCGCCGCCCATGCCGACACCTGGCCGTCCAAGCCCGTCACCGTGATCGTGCCGTTTCCCGCCGGCGGCGGCACCGACGCCTTTGCGCGGCCGCTGACCGCGCAGTTGTCCAAGCAGCTCGGCAAGCAGTTCGTGATCGACAACCGCGGCGGCGCCGGCGGCACGGTCGGCGCCAGCATTGCGGCCAAGGCCGCGCCGGACGGCTACACGGTGTTCATCGGCGGCGCGCACCACGCGATTGCACCGTCGTTCTACAAGAAGCTGGACTACGACATCGAGAAGGACTTCATCCCGGTCACGGTGATCGCGCAGCCGCCGCAAGTGGTGGTGGTCAATCCCAACCGCGTCAAGGCCAACACGCTGCAGGAGCTGATTGCCTACGCCAAGGCCAATCCCGGCAAGCTGAACTACGGTTCGGCCGGCAACGGCTCGTCGCACCACCTGGCGGGCGAGCTGTTCAAGCTCCAGACCAAGACCTTCATCACCCACATTCCCTACAAGGGCGCGGGTCCGGCGCTGTCCGACCTGATCGCGGGCCAGGTCGACCTGATGTTCGACGGCCTGGGCTCGTCGGCGCAGCATATCCGCGCGGGCCGCATCAAGGCGCTGGCGGTGGCTTCGAGCAAGCGCTCGGCGGCGTTCCCCAACGTGCCGACCGCGGCCGAGGCGGGCGTGCCCAACTATGACGTGTCGACCTGGTATGCGATGTGGGTGCCCAAGGGCACGCCCAAGGAGATCGTCGACCGCCTGTATGCAGAGACCGAGAAGGCGCTGAACTCGCCGGAGCTCAAGCAGGTCTGGCTTAACAACGGCTCCGAGACGCCGGCGTTTACGCAGGAACAGTTCGCGCAGTTCCAGCACGCCGAGATTCGCCGCTGGGCCCAGGTGGTGCAGCAATCCGGCGCCAAGATCGACTGACGGGGCGCCATGTCAACGCTGATCCGATGCAAGGGGGCGCGGCGATGAGCGGCACCGTATTGTTTGCCACGCAGGGCACCACCGCCACCGTGACGCTGTCGCACGCGGGCAAGCTTAACGCCATTTCCGCGCAGATGTGGCGCGAGCTGGCGGTGGGCTTTGCACGCCTGTCCGCCGATACCTCGCTGCGCTGCGTGGTGGTGCGCGGTGCCGACGGCAACTTTGCCGCCGGCGCCGACATTGCCGAGTTCCCGGCAGAGCGCGCCGACGAGGCCGCGGTGCGTCACTACCACATGGCCACCATCGCGCCGGCGCTGGCGGCGGTGGCGCAATGCACGCACCCCACCGTGGCGATGATCGAAGGCGTATGCGTGGGCGGCGGGCTGGAAATCGCCTGCCACTGCGACCTGCGCATCGCTGCCTCGGACAGCCGCTTCGGCGTGCCGATCAACCGCCTGGGCTTCCCGATGGCGCCCGGCGAGCTGCAGGGCCTGCTGGCGCTGGCGGGCCGCGCCGCCGCGCTGGAGATCCTGCTGGAAGGCCGGGTCTTCGACGCCGCCGAGGCGCGCGACAAAGGGCTGCTGACCCGCGTGGTCGAGCCCGGCGCGCTGGCCGCGGAGGTCGATGCCACGGCGCGCCGCATTGCCGCCGGCGCGCCCGTCGCCGCCCGCATCAACAAGGCCACCATCCGCCGGCTGGCGCCGCTGCCGGCACCGCTGTCGCCCGCCGACCTGGACGCGCATTTTGCCTACGCCGCAAGCGCGGACCACGCGGAAGGGGTGGCCGCCTTCCTCGCGCGCCGGCCACCGCAGTTCCGTGGGGAGTAGGGCACGCCGCCATGACTGCTTCCACACGCGATTGTTTTCTTCGTTTTCCTTAGCCTTTCGTTCGATCCCCGACATGAACGCCAACCTGTTCGCCCTGTTCGAATCCCGCTTTCCCGCCGACCGCACCGCCTGCTGCATCGAGACGCATGACGGGCTGTACTACAGCTGGGACGACCTTGACCTCGCTACCGCCAAGCTGGCCAATCTGCTGGCCTCGCTGCACCTGCCCGAAGGCGCTCGCGTGGCGGTGCAGGTGGAGAAGTCCCCCGAAGCGCTGTTCCTGTACCTGGCCACGCTGCGCGCCGGCTACGTCTACCTGCCGCTGAACACCGCCTATCAGGAGGCAGAGATCGACTACTTCGTCGGCAATGCCGAGCCGTCGGTGGTGGTGTGCAGCAGCAAGAATTTCGGCTGGGTGTCCAAGGTGGCGTTCCGCCACGGCGTCAACCACGTCTTTACGCTGGACGACGACCGCAGCGGCTCGCTGCTGTCGCGCGCGGCGGGCAAGTCAGATACCTTCGAGACGGCCGCGCGCCAGGATGACGACCTTGCCGCCATTCTCTACACCTCCGGCACCACCGGCCGCAGCAAGGGCGCGATGCTGACGCACCGC
Organism: Cupriavidus sp. SK-4; assembly: GCF_000611125.1. Taxonomy (NCBI): domain Bacteria; kingdom Pseudomonadati; phylum Pseudomonadota; class Betaproteobacteria; order Burkholderiales; family Burkholderiaceae; genus Cupriavidus; species Cupriavidus sp. SK-4. The sequence continues at coordinate 42,995 of NZ_JFJW01000107.1, read as the reverse complement.
AACCTGGCTTCCAATGCGCAGACGCTGCATGAATTCTGGGGCTGGCGCAGCGACGACGTGCTGCTGCACATGCTGCCGATCTTCCACGTGCACGGCCTGTTCGTGGCTTCGCACGGCGCGCTGCTGGCCGGCGCCAAGATGATCTGGGCGCCCAGGCTGGACATGGCGCAGGTGCTGAAATTCCTGCCGCGCTGCACGGTGATGATGGGCGTGCCGACCTACTACGTGCGCATGCTGCAGGAGCCGCGCTTCGACGACGACACCTGCCGCCGCATGCGGCTGTTCGTGTCGGGCTCGGCGCCGTTGCTGCTGGAGACCTTCGATGCCTTCCGCGAGCGCACCGGCCATACCATCCTGGAACGCTACGGCATGAGCGAGACCGTGATGCTGGTGTCCAACCCGTACGATGCCGCGCTGGGCGAGCGCATCGGCGGCACCGTCGGCATGCCGCTGCCGGGCGTGTCGGTGCGCGTGGTCGATGGCGAAGGCCAGCCGTGCGCGCCGGGCGAGATCGGCAATGTCGAGGTCAAGGGCCCGAACGTGTTCAAGGGCTACTGGCGCATGCCGGAGAAGACCAGCGAAGAGTTCACCGAGGACGGCTGGTTCAAGACCGGCGACGTCGGCCGCTTCGGCGGCGCCATTGTCAGCCAGGCCGGCGAGCGCGCGGTGCCGGACAACTACCTGACCATCGTCGGGCGCAGCAAGGACCTGATCATCTCGGGCGGCTACAACGTCTACCCGAAGGAAATCGAGAGCTTTATCGACGAGATGCCGGGCGTGGCCGAGAGCGCCGTGATCGGCGTGCCGCACGCGGATTTTGGTGAGGCGGTGGTGGCGGTGGTGGTGCGCAAGCCGGGTGTGGAAATCGATGAAGCGGCGCTGATCGGCACGCTCAAGGGCCGCATCGCCAACTTCAAGGTGCCCAAGCGCGTGCACGTGGTGGACGAGCTGCCGCGCAATACCATGGGCAAGGTGCAGAAGAACGTGCTGCGCGAGCAGTTCGCGGTGCTCTGAGGGTCTTTGGGGAG
>NZ_JFJW01000107.1:0-41858 GCF_000611125.1 Cupriavidus sp. SK-4 | reverse complement strand
GGGGGGGGGGGGGGAGAGGGAGCGCGCCGTCTGGCGGTCAAGCTCCCTTCTTACTTCAGCATCTGCACGGAGCCGTTGACCGACACCGTCACCTGCGTCTTGCCGCCCTCAACCGGCACCGCCACCGCGGCGTCGGCCATCATGGCCTTGGCAGCGCCGTACATGCGCGGCATCGGCGGCACCACGCCGGTTTCATTCAGGCTGACTTCGCGGATGGTGTAGCTGTTGTAGCCGAACAGCTTGGTGGTCGACTGCGCCTTGCTGCGGAACGAGGCGATGGCCTGCTCGGCCAGCTTGGCTTCGGCGGCCTCGCGCGCTTCGCGCGACAGCGAGAAGGCGATGTTCTGCACCTGCATCTGGCTGGCCAGCTCGCCAGCAAGCTTGGACACGGCCGAGAAATCGCGCGACTTCAGGATGACTTCGGAGCGCCCGCGCCAGGTGCTGATGCGGCCGTTGCGGTCGGTGTTGGGGTGGATGGTGAAGCCGCCCGACTCGGCGGTCACGCCCTGGACGCGGCGCGCCTGCGTGATGACGGCCTGCGTCCGGGTCGACAGGCCCGAGGAAATCGCGGCCGGTTCAGCGCCTTCCTGCTCCGCGGTAAGCGTCAGGTGCACGATATCGGTCGGCACTTCGGTGACGGCCTGCGCGCTCAGCGACAGCACGCCCGACGGCGTTTCAGTAGGGCCACCGTGCGCCGAGGCGACGATGGCGGTGGTGCCCAGCAGGGTGGCGGCAAGCCATTGTTTCATGTTGTTCTTCCGTTCAAACGTGATGGGTATCAGACGTGCCCGGGTGCCCGATCGTTCCGCGACATTGCAAACGATTGTTGCGAAGCCGGCGCGGGCGCGCCTGCCCCGTCCGGGTCAGAATGCCTGCCAGGCCTTCCACAACATATAGCTTGCCAGGCACAGCAGCAGCACGGCAAAGACCTTGCGCAACTGGCCCACATCCATCCGGTGCGCGGTGCGCGCGCCCAGCGGCGCGGTCATCACGCTGGCCGCGGCGATCACCAGCAGGGCCGGCAGGTAGAGATAGCCGAGCGATCCCGCCGGCAGCCCCGGCATCTGCCAGCCGCTCCAGACATAGCCGGCCACGCTGGCCGCGGCGATCGGGAAGCCGAGCGCGGCCGAGGTGGCCACCGCGTTGTGGATCGGCACGTTGCACCAGGTCATGAACGGCACCGAGACAAAGGCGCCGCCCGCGCCCACCAGGCTGGACAGGAAGCCGATCACGCCGCCCGCGCCCGCCATGCCGGCAAAGCCCGGCAGCTGCCGGCCGGGCTTGGGACGACGGTTGCGCAGCATCTGCAGCGCGGAAAACCCGACGAAGCCGGCAAAGGCCAGCGACAGCCAGCTGGTCTTGAGCGCCGCGAACACCTTGCCGCCGCCGATCATGCCGCCGAGCACGATGCCCGGCGCCAGCGCCAGCACGATCGGCCAGCGCACCGCGCCGCGCTGGTGGTGCGCGCGCACGGACGACAATGAGGTGAACAGGATGGTGCCCATCGAGGTGGCGATCGCCATATGGACGATGGCCTCGTCGGCAAAGCCCAGGCTGGTGAACAGCAGCGTCAGGAAGGGCACCATCATCATGCCGCCGCCCACGCCGAGCAGCCCGGCGCAGAAGCCGGTGAAAGCGCCCAGGGCAAGCAGGGCAGGAACCAGCACCGGCAGGTTGTCGAACTGCATCGTGTCTTCAGGGTTGTTGTTATCAGCTTGCCCGGCCGGCCGGGCAGGGTTCAGCGCATCAGCTTGCCGGTGATGAAGCGCCATTCTGCCGGCGTCACCGGCGTGATCGACAGCCGGTTGCCGCGACGTAGCACCACCATGTCGGCCAGTTCCTCATGCTCGCGCAATGCGGCCAGCGGGATCAGCGCGCTCTTGCGCTCGAAGCGCACGTCGACCAGCAGCCAGCGCGGCGCCTCGGCCTTTGAGGCGGCATCGTAGTACGGGCTCTTGCGGTCGAACTGGGTGGGGTCGGGGTAGGGCACGGAGCAGACCTCGGCCAGGCCGGCAATGCCGGGCTCCGGGCACGACGAGTGGTAGAACAGCACGCCATCGCCGATCTGCATGGTGTCGCGCATGAAGTTGCGCGCCTGGTAGTTGCGCACGCCGGTCCAGGGCAGCGTGCCTTCCCGGGCCAGGTCGTCGATGCTGGCTTCATCCGGTTCTGATTTCATCAGCCAGTACTGGCGGGCGCGTTGGTTCTGGTTCGGGCTCACGGCGCAGCTCAGGAATGGAAGGCAGATCAGGGCGCCGCGTGCACAGGGTGTGCACGCGGACGCGCAGGCAAGAAAAAAGGCGATGGTTCAGAAAACCACCGCCTTTTTAAGGGGTCCCCGCCTTGGCCGCTGGGTCGGCATCCTGAACCCAAGTGAGGTTCAGAGTGGCTGCGGAAGTCGCATTTCGGGTACATCATCCACTCAGGGAGTCTAGGCCAGGCCCAGACTATGAATGCGACGACGCGCTCGCCCACGCGACATGATCCCGCACCATGCAATGCATATCGGTTCAAGGAGTTTATGACCCTCACGAACCAGGCAGGGAAACTGTCAAACGTCTGACTTTCCAGGCGCATCATCGTGCCCGGAAAACCGGATCCGCGTGCGGGATGTCAGACGTTTGCCGTTTCTGACTAGGATGGGATGAGAACGGCGGCCGGGCGCGATAACCTAGCCTGTAGCTGCACATCTATGGTGCCTCGTGCAGTCTGGCTACACTATACACCGCGTTGCAGGGCATACCAAGTCCACTCGCGCGTATCGTTACATTTTGCGCGGCAGCGCGGCATCCGCAGCACATCCCACTTTCATTGCTCAGCCGCGCGTACCGGTGCCCACGTGCGCGTATTGGCGCAGGGCCTCATCGGCGCGGTCGTTGAGTTCGCGGATGCGCGCGCGGATGGCATCGACCGGGATCGCGCCCTCGGCCTGCTGCTTGCGCTGCATCGACAGCAGGTCCGAGGCGATGCTGATGGCGGCCATGACCGCCACGCGCTCCACGCCCTTGGCCGCGGTGCCATTGCGCAGCTTGTTCATTTGCGTGTCGACCAGGGCCACGGCTTCGAGCAACGCGGCCTCGTTCTCGGGCGCGATGGCAAAGCGGTAGGGCTGGCCGGCGATATTGACTTCGACTTGCTTGTTGCTCATGCGTGTTCTCCGGGAGCCTTGTGCGGCTCGGCGTCCTGCGCCGCAGCCTCTCCGCCGAGCAGGTCGAGCTGGCGCGTGTCGCTGGCGGTCGGCAGCTTGTCAAGGATGGACTGGATGCGCAGTTGCGCTTCCTCGATCTTGATATTGAGCAGTTCGCGGTCGGCTGCCATGGCCTCGCGCTCGCCGCGCAACTGCGCGGCTTCGCCCTCCAGCCGGGCGATCTCGTCGCGCAGCCGCTGGTTCTCCGCCGCCAGGGTGTCCGCATGGTGCAGCACGCGCCCGATCTTGGCGGCCAGTTGTTCGAGTTCGGTGAGCATAGGGCCTGTCATGATGGGAGTAGTGTCAGGTATCGCGATTCTAGCCGATGCGCCGGCTTGCACAATGCGGAGGAAAGGGTTTGTGACCGGCGACCCGCGTGGAAGTTGCAGGCTTCTGCACCTAAAACACCACCAGAGTTGTGACAAAACACTACTGGCAGCCGCGTTGACGCGGGGGGCGAAACGCCCTAGACTCGCGCACGTTCCAGGTGCTCGCCCTTTTCGTCCCTGGCGAAAGGGCAGTTCAACGGGAAACAGGGAGCCGGGCCGGCTGCGCGCCGGACAGGCCAACCTGTGCTGCCCCCGCAACGGTAAGCGACCGCGGTGCGCATCTGCCAGACCCCGACATAGCCGACAGCCAGCCTGCCGGCAACGCCGCTGGCAAGGCCGGATCCCATTCCCGGCCACATGCACCGCAGGACCGGCCACACGCCACTGAACCGCAGGTTCGGGAAGGCGCCGGCCCAGTGTCGCCAGCCCGGATACCGGCCTGAACGCGGGCTGCCGCCCGTGCGCGGCACGCCTCATCGCCATATGGTCCGCGGGGGAACGGGCCCGGCCGTTCCTATCCAGTCCTGCATCATGCGTTCATCGCTCCACAGGTCGACCCGCCCGGCAACCCCGGCGGTGCGTCCGTCCGTGCCCGCCATCCTGGCGGCCATCGCCTCGTTCACCCTGGTTCCGGCCACTTCGTTCGCGCAAGCGGCCGACAGCGGCCCCGACAGCCGCACCACGCAGCTCGCGCCGGTGGTGGTCACCTCCACCCGTACCGCGCAAGCCATTACCGAGGCGCTGCCTCACACCACGGTGGTGACGCAGCAGGACATCGTCAACTCGCAGGCGCCCGACCTGCGCACGCTGCTGCGCAACCAGGCCGGCGTGGAGTTCTCGGCCAACGGCGGCATGGGCAGCAACACCACGCTGTTCATGCGCGGCGCCAACTCCAACCAGACCCTGATCCTGATCGACGGCGTGCGGGTATCGTCCGCGAGCAGCGGCACCGCGCAGCTGGCCAATATCCTGCCCGACCAGATCGAGCGCATCGAGGTGGTGCGCGGCAATGTGTCGGCGCTGTACGGCTCGGACGCCATCGGCGGCGTGGTGCAGATCTTCACCAAGAGCGGCGCGGGCCAGGCGCCGGCGGCGAATGCGCAGGTGGAATACGGCAGCAACAACACGCGCCAGGGCACGGTCGGCTATGGCGGCCAGGTCGGCGATACCTCGTTCAACCTGACCGGTTCGGCATTCAAGACCGACGGCTTCTCGTCGATCAACACGAAGCAGGCGCCGCGCGCCAATCCCAACGACAACCCGTACGAGAACCAGAGCGTGTCGGGCCAGGTAAAGCATCGCTTCACCCCGAACTGGGATGCGGGCGTTACTGGCTACTACTCGAAGAGCAAGCTGTCGTTCGACAGCGCCTTCGGCCGCCCGACCGACGACAACCGCACCAACAGCGAGCTGTACACGCTGTCGGCCTTCGTCAACGGCAAGGTGGGGGCGGACTGGGCCACCCATTTCAAGCTGTCGCAGAGCGAGGACCGCAGCGATACCTTCCTCAACGGCAGGCCCAACGGCACCTTCAATACCCGCAACCGCCAGTTCAACTGGCAGAACGAGTATGCACTGGCCGCCAACCACACGCTGCTGTTCGGCACCGACTACCTGCAGCAGGAGCTGGACTCCAGCGCCTACGGCGCGCCCGCGCGCAATGTGTTCTCGGTGTTCGGCGGCTATGACGGGCGCATCGGCAAGCACCAGCTGCAGCTCAACGCGCGCAACGACCATTATTCCGACTTTGGCAACCAGGGCAGCTTCCGCGCCGGCTACGGCTACTATGTGACCGATGCGCTCAAGCTGATCGCCAGCGTCAGCAATGCCTTCCGCGCGCCGACCTTCAACGAGCTGTACTTCCCCAACTTCGGCCAGCCGAACCTGCAGCCGGAGCGTGCCAAGTCGGTCGAGGCCGGCGTGCAGTACGCCACCGCCAGCGCCGGCCTGCTGCGCGTGACCGCGTTCGAGACGCGCTACGACGACCTGATCGTGTCGGCGCAGCAGCCCAACGGCATGTTCCTGGCGCAGAACGTCAACAAGGCCAAGGTGCAGGGCGTCGAGGCTTCGTGGCGCGCCAGCGTGTATGGCACCGACCTCGGTGCCAGCGTGACCTTCCAGAACCCGGTCGACGAGCAGACCAACACCCAGCTGCTGCGCCGCGCGCGCCGCCATGCCGCGCTCGATGTTGGCCGTGATTTCGGCAACTGGCGTTTCGGCGGCGAATGGCTGGTGTCGTCGTCGCGCATGGATGCCGGCTCGCGCCGGCTGGGCGGATACGGTATCGTCAACCTGAACGCCCGCTACAACATCGACAAGCAATGGTTCATCGCCGCCCGCGTCGAAAACCTGTTCGACAAGGATTACCAGCTCGCCTACCCCTACAACACGCAGGGGCGCGCGGGCTTCATCACGCTGGGCTGGCGCCAGCGATGAGCGCCCGGGCGCGCCATGTCTGAGTTCCGGCGCGCCCTGGCGCTCTGGCTGGTGCTGGCGCTCGCGGCGCTGCTGGCGTTCGCGTTGTCGCTGGCGCTGGGCAGCGTGCCGCTCGATGCGCGCGAGCTCTGGCTTGCGCTCAGCGGTACCGACACCGGCACCGCCGGTGCGATCGTGCGCGAACTGCGGCTGCCGCGCGCGGCAGCGGCGTTTGCCTGCGGCGGGCTGCTGGCCCTGTCCGGCGCGCTGATGCAGGTGCTGCTGCGCAACCCGCTGGCCGAGCCCTATGTGCTGGGCGTGTCGGGCGGCGCCTCCACCGCCGCGCTGCTGGCCATGCTGCTGCTGGCGCCGTGGTGGGGCGTGCAGGCCGCCGCCGCCGCCGGTGCACTGGGGGCGATGGTGCTGGTGGCGTCGCTGGCGCGGCGCGACCTGCTCCATCCGCAGGTGCAGGGCGGCCACCGCGAGGCGGGCGCCCGGCTGTTGCTGACCGGCGTGATCCTGGCCGCGGGCTGGGGCGCGGTCATTACCCTGATCCTTTCCATTGCGCCGGAGTCGCGCCTGCGCGGCATGCTGTTCTGGCTGACCGGCGACCTGAGCGGCACCGCCGCCTACGGCGGCGCGCTGGCCATGCTGGTGGTGGCGCTGCTGCTGGCCATGCCGATGGCGCGCGCGCTCAACGTGATGCTGCTGGGCGAGACCGTGGCGCAGTCGCTGGGCGTGCGCGTGGGCCGCGTGCGGCTGGCGACCTTCCTGCTGGCGTCGCTGTGCATTGCCGCTGCCATCACCACGGCCGGCTCGATCGGCTTTGTCGGGCTGGTGGTGCCGCACCTGGTGCGCCTCGCGTGGGGCAACGACCAGCGCCTGCTGCTGCCGGCCGCCACGCTGCTGGGCGGCGCCCTGCTGATGGCCGCCGACCTGATCGCACGCACCGTGGTCGCGCCCGCGCAGCTGCCGGTAGGCGTGATCACCGGGCTGCTGGGCGTGCCGACCTTCCTCTACCTGCTGCTGCGGAGGCCGCGATGAGCCAAGGCCCGCACTGGTCCCATCCGCTCACCGCCTGTCCGCAGCTTGCGCTGCGCGATGTGCGGCTGCGCACCGGCCAGCGCGTGCTGGTGGATCACCTGACAATGACCATCGGCCCGGGGCAGCTGTGGTGCATTGCCGGGCCCAACGGTGCCGGCAAGTCCACGCTGATGACGGTGCTGGCCGGCCTGCGCCACGCCGACGGCGGCAGCGCGGAAATCGACGGCACCGCGGCGGCGCAGATCGCGCCGGCGGTGCTGGCGCGCCAGCGCGCCTACCTGCCGCAGGCCGTGCATGACACCTTCTCGATGTCGGTGCAGGATGCCGTGCGCGTGGGGCGGCATCCGCACCTGTCCGGCTGGGGCTGGAGCGGGCGCGAGGACGACCGCATCGTGCACGAAGTGATTCGCGCGATGGATATTGAGGCGCTGGCCGCGCGCGATGTGCTGACCCTGTCCGGCGGCGAGCGCCAGCGCGCCTCGCTGGCCGCGGCGCTGGCGCAGCAGGCGCCGCTGCTGCTGCTGGACGAACCGGTCTCGCACCTGGACCTGCGCCACCAGATCCTGGTGCTGGAACAGCTGGCCGCGCTGGCCCGGGCCGGGCGCCACGCCATCGTGGTGATCCTGCACGACCTGACGCTGGCGCTGCGCTATGCCAGCCACGCCCTGCTGATGGCCGAAGACGGTACTACGCTGCATGGCACTGCCGCCCAGGTGCTGACCCCTGAACACTGCTCGCGCGCGCTGCGCACCGCCATCGTCAGCGTCACCGACGGCGCGCATACTGCGCTGATTCCCGACGGCGCCGCCCCACCCACACCCGACACACGCCATGACTGATACCCAGAACCCGCCTGCAGAAGACCCGGACCGCGATGCCCGCCACAAGGCGCGCATGGAGCGCAAGAAAGAAATCGTCGACGCCAAGATTGCCGCCGCGCAGGATGAGCGCGGCGTGATCGTCATCACCACCGGCAACGGCAAGGGCAAGTCCAGCTCGGGCTTCGGCATGGTGGTGCGCGCGCTTGGCCACGGCATGCGCACCGGCGTGGTCCAGTTCATCAAGGGCGCGCAGCCCACCGGCGAGGAGATGTTCCTGCGCCGCTTCCCGGACGAGTGCGCCTTCCACGTGATGGGCGAGGGCTATACCTGGGAAACGCAGGACCGCGCCCGCGACGTGGCCAAGGCCGAGGCTGCCTGGGAAGTGGCGCGCGGCATGCTGCGCGACCCCGGCATCGGCCTGGTGCTGTTCGACGAACTGAACATCGCGCTCAAGCTGCACTATCTTGATGTGGAGCAGGTCATTGCCGACCTGCGCGCGCGCCCGCCGATGCAGCACGTGGTCATCACCGGCCGCGGCGCGCCGCCGGCGCTGGTGGAGGCGGCCGACACAGTCACCGACATGACGCCGGTCAAGCATGCCTTCCAGCAGGGCATCAAGGCGCAGCGCGGCGTTGAAATGTAGCCGCATCCTTTTGGAATACAAGGTCAAAGCATCATGCAGTTTCCGGAAATCACTCCCCTGGACGATGCCCTGCGCCCCGTGCTGCAGGCCGCCATCGACGACAAGACCAAGCCGCTCGGCGCACTGGGCCGGCTGGAATCGCTGGCCCTGCAGCTGGGCCTGACCCTCGGCACGGCGCGGCCGGTGCTGCAGCGCCCGACCGTGATCGTGTTTGCCGCCGACCATGGCGTGGCCGATGCCGGCGTAAGCGCTTATCCGGCCGAGGTCACCGCGCAGATGGTGCAGAACTTCCTGGCCGGCGGCGCGGCGATCAATGTGTTCTCGCGCCAGCACGGCATTGCGCTGGAGATCGTCGACGCGGGCGTGCGCGTGCCGCTGCCGGCGGCACCGGGCCTGGTCAACTGCCGCATTGCCGACGGTACCCGCAACTTCACGGTCGAGCCGGCGATGACACCGGAGCAGGCCGCCGCGGCGATGACCGCCGGCATGGCGCGCGTGCTGCGCCATGCGCAGCAGGGCTGCAACGTGATCGGCTTCGGCGAGATGGGCATTGCCAATACCTCGGCGGCTGCCTGCCTGATGCAGCGGCTGACCGGCCTGCCGCTGGCAGACTGCATCGGGCGCGGCACCGGGCTGGACGATGCCGGCCTGGCGCGCAAGCGCGAGGTGCTGGAGCGCGCGCTGGCGCTGCATGCCGAGGTGCAGGCACCGCTGGACGTGCTGGCCACCTTCGGCGGCTTCGAGATCGCGATGATGGCAGGCGCCTTCCTGGCCGCCGCCGCGAGCCGCATGGTGATCCTGGTCGATGGCTTTATCGCCACGGCCGCGCTGCTGGTGGCGCAGCGCCTGGACCCCAACGTGCTGCAGTACTGCGTGTTCACGCACTGCTCGCATGAGCGCGGCCACCGTGCGCTGCTGGACCAGTTCGGCGCCGCGCCGCTGCTGGCGCTGGACCTGCGCCTGGGCGAGGGCACGGGCGCCGCGCTGGCGTGGCCGTTGCTGGCCTCGGCGGCGGCGTTCCTGAATGAAATGGCGACCTTCAGCGGCGCCGGCGTCAGCACCGCCTCGCCATGAGCGTGCCGTCCGACCCGGTGCCTGCACAAGGCAGCGCCGCCGGCGTGGCCGGCGAGCTGCGCTATTTCCTGACGGCGCTGGGTTACTTCACGCGCGTGCCGCTGCCGGGCTGGCTGGCGCGCTGGGCCGGATTCGAACCGCATTACCTGCACGCCGCCGCGCGCTACTTCCCGCTGGTCGGGCTGCTGGTGGGCGGCGTGGGCGCGCTGGTCACCTGGGGCGCGATGCTGTGGTGGCCGCCCGGCGTGGCCGTGCTGCTGGGCATGGCCGCCACGCTGCTGCTGACCGGCGCCTTCCATGAAGACGGCCTGGCCGATTGCGTCGATGCCTTCGGCGGCGCGTGGCAGCGCGAGGACGTGCTGCGCATCATGCATGACTCGCGCATCGGCGCATTCGGTGCGATCGCGCTGGTGGTGGCATTGCTGCTCAAGTGGCAGTTGCTGGTGGCGATCGCGGGGCGCGGCGGGTTGATGGTGCTGCTGGCGGTGATCGTCGCCGCGCACGCCGCCAGCCGCGCGATGGCGGTCAGCTATCTGGCCACGCTGACCTATGTGCGCGCGCAAGGCAAGGCCAAGCCGGTGGCGCAGAAGCTGGCCGGCGCGGGGTTGGCGTTCGCGCTGCTGTGCGGGCTGGTGCCGCTGTGGCTGGTGTCGCCGTGGTTCTGCGCCGCGGCAGTGGTCGCGCTGCTGGGTCTGCGCCTGCTGCTCGGCCGCTACTTCGTGCGCCGCATCGGCGGCTATACCGGCGACTGCCTCGGCATGGCCCAGCAGTGCGCCGAGATCCTGCTCTACCTGGTGGCCGCGGCATGGATGTGGTCCTGATCCGCCACGCGCAGCCGCAGGTGCCGGCGGGCACCTGCTATGGCTGCCTCGACCTGCCGCTGGCGGCACCACTGGCGCCTGCGGCGGCACGGATCGCCGCGGGCCTGCCCACGCCGGATCGCATTGTCGCCAGCCCGCTGGCGCGCGCGCTCGGCACCGCGCAGGCGCTGGTGCAGGCGCTGCCGGGCGGCGCGCCGGCCATCGACACCGAACCCCGGCTGCGCGAGATCGACTTCGGCAGCTGGGAGGGCGTGGCCTGGGATGCGATCGACCGCGCCGCGCTCGACCAGTGGGCGGCCGACCTGCTGCACGCGCGCCCGCATGGCGGCGAAGCGCCGGCGCAGGCGATGGCGCGGGTTGCCGGCTGGGCGGGAACGCTTGCCACGGATCGCGCCGAATGTCTCTGGGTGGTCGGCCATGCCGGCCCGATGCGCATGCTGGCCGCGCACTGGCTGGGCGTGCCGCTGGCGACGACGGTCAACTGGGCGCTGGGCTTCGGCGCCAGTTGTGGCTTCACGCTGGGGCCGGGCGGGGTCCGGCTCGGCTGGTGGAACCGCGCCGCCTGATCAGCGTGCGGGCCGGCGCTTGCGCGCCGTGTCGAGGTCCTTGCAGATCAGCTCGGCACCTTGCACCACGCGCGGACCGGCGCGGTTGACCAGGTCTCCGTCGATCACGAACAGGTTGTTGCGCGCCACCGCCGTGACCTGCTTCCAGCGCCGCCACATCTCGAAATCCGGCAGCGGCTGGTCCGAGCGCGTGGCGCCCATGCCTGCTGTCAGCATCGCTTCCGGGTTGCCCGCGATCACCGCTTCGACCGACACCGTCGGCACCAGCGGCGTCTCGGCCGCGAACAGGTTGCGCCCGCCGCACAGCGCCAGCATGTCGCTGACCAGGTGCTGGCCGTTGAGCGTCATCAGCGGCTGCTGCCAGACCTGGTAGAACACCGTCACCGGCGGGCGTGCCGCGTAGGTCTTGCGCAGCGTCTCCACCTGCTGGCGGAAGCCGTCGGCAGCGCGCCGCGCGGTGGCTTCGGTGCCTAGCAGCGTGCCGAGCTTCTCCATGTTCTCCGGGATCGCGGCCAGCCTGCGCGGCTCGCTGTAGAACAGCGGGATGCCGAGCGCGCGCAGGCGGTCGGTCTGCTTCTGCGCATTGCCGTGGCGCCAGACCACGATCAGGTCCGGCTTGAGCGCGGCGATGCGCTCCAGGTCCAGCGCCTTGTTGTCGCCCACGCGCGCGATCTCGCGCGCCTGCGGCGGGTAGTCGCTGTAGCTGACCGTGCCGACGATGCGGTCGCCGCCGCCGGCCGCGAAGATCATCTCGGTGACGTGCGGCGCCAGCGAGATCACGCGGCGCGCGGGCTGCGGCAGTGTCACCGTCTGGCCAGCGTCGTCGACGGCAGACACCGCGGCGGCGGCAGGCAGGGCTGCCAGCAGCAGCGTGGAAGCGATAACGGGCGTCAGGCGGTTCAGCATGGAATCGGGGAAAGGGGTTCAGCCAATGACTGCGGCCAGTGCCGCGTCCAGCCGCTGCCAGGCGTGCGGCTGGTCCGGCGGCAGGCCCAGGCGCAGGCTCGGCGGGCAGCCTCCGGCGGCGTCGAAGTAGCGGGTCCAGATACCTTGTTGCGCGAGCGCGTGCTGCAGCCGTGCGGCGTCGCCATGCGGCACCCAGCAGAACAGCGGATGCATCACCGGCGCCAGGCCATGGCGGTCCAGCAGCGCGGCCAGCTTTGCCCCGCATGCTTGCAGGCGTGCGCGGGTGGCATCGTGCCAGCCGTGGTCGGCCAGCGCATGCCGCGCGACTTCGCGTGCCGGGCCCGATACGGTCCAGTGGCCCAGGCGCTCGCGCAGCGCGTCCAGCAGTGCCGGCTGCGCCAGCACGAAGCCGCAGCGGATGCCGGCCAGGCCATAGAACTTGCCGATCGAGCGCAGCACCACCAGGCCGGCCTTGCCGCTGTGCGCGGCCACCGAGCCATCGGGCAGGCAGTCGATAAAGGCTTCATCGACCAGCAGCGTGCCGCCGCGCGCCGCCAGCTTCGCGTGCCAGCGCAGCAGCGTGGCGGCGGGCAGCACGCGGCCAGTCGGGTTGTTCGGGTTCACGACGACGAGATGGTCGAGGTCGTCGGCCAGCGCCGCCTGCGCGAAAGCCGCTTCATCCAGCGGCGCCACCGCATGGCCCGCGGCAGCGAAGGCCGGCGCGTATTCGCTGTAGCCGAGCGCGGCGATGCCCACGCGGCCCGGGCACAGCAGACCCGGCAGCGTGCGGATGGCGGCCTGTGAGCCGGCGACGGGCAAGGCCCGCGGCGCGGCGCAGGCCTGTGCGGCCAGTTCGGCCAGTCCGTCGTCATCCTGCGGCAGCCGTTGCCATGCTTGCGCAGGCAGCGCCGGCACCGGATAGCCGTCGGGATTGATGCCAGTGGACAGGTCGAGCCAGTCGCCGGCGGGGCGGCCGTAGCGGCGCACCGCGGCAAGCAGGTCGCCGCCATGGCGGATCGGGGGCAGGGCGGTGCTCATGTCGGCGTGGCAACAGCAAGGACGGCCAGGGCGCTGGCGCCTGCCAGCGCCAGCCACAGCCACAAGGTGCGCTCGACCAGCCGCAGGCAGGCCATCACGTGCGCGGCTTGCGGCGCGGGGCCGGCGCCCAGCGGCGGGCGTTGCTCGATCTCACCGTGATAGCGCGCCGGGCCGCCGAGTTGCACGCCTACCGCACCGGCGCCCGCGGCCATCACGGGACCGGCATTGGGACTCGACCATGCCGGGGCCTGCGTGCGCCAGCAATGCAGCGCCTGCGCGGTGGCGCCGAGCAGCGCATAGGACAGTGCGGTCAGGCGCGCGGGCACGAGGTTGAGCCCGTCGTCGATGCGCGCCGCGGCCCAGCCGAAATACAGCAGCCGCGGCGTGCGGTAGCCCCACATCGCATCGAGTGTATTGGCCAGCCGGAACACGATCACGGCGGGCGCGCCGCCGACCAGGAACCAGAACAGCGCCCCGAAGATCGCGTCGTTGCCGTTTTCCAGTGCCGACTCGCAGGCGGCACGGGCCAGGGCTTCAGCATCGGCATCGCTGGTGTCGCGCGAGACGATGCGCGCGGTCAGCGCGCGCGCGGCGGGCAGGTCTGCCGCGGCAAGGGCGGCGGCGATCGGGGCGATATGCTGGTGCAGGCTGCGCGCGCCGAGTGCCGCGTACAGCGCCACCGCATGCAGCGCCAGGGCGGCAACAGGGTGCAGGCTGGCCGCAGCGTCGACCAGCCACCATGCGAGCGTTGCCGGCACCAGCACCAGCACACACCAGCCGGCGAGACCGGCAAGGCGCTGACGCCAGGGCGCACCGCGGTGCTGCGCAGGGTTGAGCCGCCGCTCAAGTGCGGCAGCGATGCGGCCGAAGCCCACCAGCGGATGCCAGCGGCGCGGCTCGCCCAGCCAGCGGTCCAGCAGGACGCCCGTCAGTGCCGCTGCCACGCATGCCGGCCAGGCCAGCATCAGCATGTGGGATCGGCGCCCTTCACCGCAACCGGAATGCCTGCCACCATCAGCCGCACGCAGTCGGCGGCGGCGGCCAGCTTCTGGTTCAGGCGGCCCAGTTCATCGACATAGAAGCGGGTGATGGCGCCCATCGGGATCACGCCGAAGCCGATCTCGTTCGAGACCAGGATCACATGGCCCGGCAGCGTCGGCAACGCGGTGAGCAGCGCTTCGATTTCTTCGGTGAAGGCATCCGGTGGCGTAATCACGCCATGCTCAGGGTAGGTGCGACTGTCGGGGAAGATCAGGTTGTTCATCCACAGCGTCATGCAATCCACCAGGATGCAGCCGTCGTGGCGCGCGTTGGCGTAGAGCGCATCGGCCAGGTGCACCGGTTCTTCCACCAGGCGCCAGTCGGTGGGGCGGCGGGCGCGGTGCAGGGCGATGCGGACCTCCAGTTCCTGGTCGGCGTGCGCCGGGTCCTGGTGCGCGGTGGCGATGTAGGTGACCGGGCCGCCGGTGATGGTGGCATGGTCGGTGGCGAGCTGTTCGGCGTAATGGCTCTTGCCGGAACGCGCGCCGCCCAGCACCAGGGTCAGCTGGCGGTTACCGTGTCCGCCGGCGGCACGCGGCTGGGTGGCGGTGTCGGGGGCGGAGGCGGGTGCGATGGCCGGGGTTTCCATCCGCGTATTGTAGCCGCCGCATCCGGGCATCGCACGGGGGGTTGTTGCAGGCACCGGTGCGATAATCCGCCAATGCAGACCGACTCCTCGCAATCCCTGCCGCTGGGTGCCCTGCGCGGCACGCTGATGGTCCAGGGCACGACTTCCAATGCCGGCAAGAGCACCATCGTGGCCGGCCTGTGCCGGGTGCTGGCGCGTGCCGGCACGCACGTGGTGCCATTCAAGCCGCAGAACATGGCGCTGAACAGCGCGGTCACCGCCGACGGCGGCGAGATCGGCCGCGCGCAGGCGCTGCAGGCACAGGCCGCGCGGCTGGCACCGCATACCGACATGAACCCGGTGCTGCTCAAGCCCAGCAGCGACACCGGCGCGCAGGTGATCATCCACGGCCGCGCGCGGCTGGACCTGGATGCGCGCGCCTACCACGCCTACAAGCCCGAGGCGATGAAGGCCGTGCTGGCATCGCACACGCGCCTGGCGCAGGCCTATGAGGTGGTGCTGGTGGAGGGCGCCGGCAGCCCGGCCGAGATCAACCTGCGCGAGCGCGACATCGCCAACATGGGCTTTGCCGAGCGCGTCGACTGCCCGGTGGTGCTGGTGGCGGACATCGACCGCGGCGGCGTGTTTGCGCACCTGGTCGGCACGCTCGACTGCCTGTCCGACAGCGAACGCGCGCGCGTGACCGGCTTCATCATCAACCGCTTCCGCGGCGATATCGGCCTGCTGGAGCCGGGACTGGACTGGCTGGTGGCGCGCACCGGCAAGCCGGTGTTCGGCGTGCTGCCCTACCTGCATGGCCTGCATCTGGATGCCGAGGACGCCATCATCGGCACGCAAGCGGATAGCGGTGATGGGGCCGGCACGCCGGCGCAGCGCCTGCGCGTGATCGTGCCGGTGCTGCCGCGCATCGCCAACCATACCGATTTCGACGCGCTGCGCGCGCACCCGCAGGTGGACCTGCAGTTTGTCGGGCCCGGCATGCCGATCCCGCCCGCGGACCTGGTGGTGCTGCCCGGCAGCAAGAACGTGCGCGGCGACCTGGACTTCATCCGGGCCAATGGCTGGGACGCGGCGCTGGCCCGGCACCTGCGCTACGGCGGCAAGCTGATCGGGATCTGCGGCGGCATGCAGATGCTGGGGCGGCAGGTGCACGATCCCGATGGCCGCGAAGGCCCGGCCGGCAGCAGCGCGGGCCTGGGCTGGCTGGATTTCGAGACCACGCTGGCGGCAGAGAAGCAACTGCGCCAGGTCGGCGGCCGGCTGGCGCTGGATCAGGCCGATGCGCCGGTGCGCGGCTACGAGATCCACCTTGGCGTCACCACGGGTGCGGGGCTTGAGCAGCCGGCCCTGTGGCTCGACCGCGGCGACGGCACGGTGCGGCCCGACGGCGCGCGCTCGGCCGATGGCCAGGTGCTGGCCACCTATCTCCACGGCCTGTTCGACGAGCCCGCCGGCTGCCAGGCGCTGCTGCGCTGGGCGGGGCTGGACGGCGCCCAGGCGGTGGACCTCGATGCACTGCGCGAAGCATCGATCGAGCGGCTTGCCGACACCATGACCGTGCACCTGGACCTGGATGCGATGCTGGCGCCGCTGCGGCGCTGACGCAAGCGGCACGGCCGCCTGGCAAAGCCCCTGCTAGAATCGCGAATCTTTCGCATTTGCATTCTGCCTGGAGGTGGCCTGTGCGCCATATTCAACGCATGGCAGCGTCCGCTCAACGTACTTCAGCCCCCACATGGTCACCGGCCGCCTGCGCGTCGTCCTCGTCAAACTGCACCTGTATATCGGCCTGAGCCTTGGCCTGCTGTTCGTCCTTTTTGGGCTGACCGGCATGACCATTGCCTGGCGCGAAGAACTGGATGCCTGGCTCAACCCTGACCTGCTGGTGGCGTCCGCGCCGATGACGGAGCCGGTGTCGCCGGCCACGGTCCAGGCAGTGACCGAGCGGCTGGCTGCGCCCTCCTACGGCAAGCCCAACCTGCTGATGCTGCCGGTCCATGCCGACGGCGTCTTTATCGCCTGGTATCCGGTCAAGGGGCCCGACGGCGTGGTGCCGGGCCGCTCGCGCCAGGTGATGGTCGATCCGGTCACGCTTGCGGTGAAGGGCGAGCGCGTCTGGGGCGAGGCGGGCCTGTCGCGCCGGCTGTTGCTGCCGACGCTGTTCCACCTGCATCGCTACCTGCTGTCGGGCGATACCGGCAAGACCATCACCGGCATCGCCGGCATGCTGCTGTTGCTGACCACGCTGGTGGGCGTGGCGGTATGGTGGCCCAAGATGAAGCTGCGCTCGGTGGTGCAGGCGTTCCGCATCACCCATGGCGGCTCATGGTCGCGCTTCAACTATTCGCTGCATCGCGCAGGCGGCATCGTGGCCGCGCCGGTGCTGGCCACCATCGCCTTTTCGGGCTGGTACCTGAACCTGCCGAAGTGGGTGACACCGATGGTGGCCGGCGTGATGACCGTGACGCCGCCGGTGAAGCACGTCTCGGCACCGGCGCCGGCCGGGGCCCGGTCGCTGGGCGCGGGCGAGATCATGGCGGCGGCGCAGGCCCACTACCCGCAAGCGCAGGTGACCCGCATCAGCTTCCCGCGCAAGCCGGGCGACGCGTTCGAGATTCGGCTGCGCCAGCCCGGCGAGGTGCGCAAGGACACCGGTGCCACGCGGCTGTGGCTCGATGCGTGGAGCGGCAAGCCGCTGGGCGTGCGCGATCCGCAGCAGGCGCCGGCGGGCGACACACTGCTGAACTGGTTGTTCCCGCTGCATACCGGCGAGGCCTTCGGGCTGCCGGGGCGCGTCTTTATCACGCTGTTCGGGCTGGCACCGCTGGCGTTTGCCGTGACCGGCGTGCTGATCTGGTGGAAGCGGCGGCGGGGCCATCAGCGGCATATGGTGAAGGCCGCACAACGCTCCGGCATGCGCCGGGCATGAAAAAAGCAGGCCGCCGGCCTGCTTTTTTTGTCTGGCGCGGCGGCGCCGCTCAGATTTCCAGGTTGTCGATCAGCCGGGTCGCGCCCAGCTTGGCGGCGGTCAGGATCACCAGCGGCTCGCCGGCGAGGAATTCCTCGCGCGTCGGCGCCTGCAGGTCGACGCGCTTGCGGATCGACACGTAATCCGGCTTCCAGCCGCGCCTGGCCAGCGATTCCTTCGCATTCGCCTCGACCGCAAGCAGGTCGGCCGCGGCGCGGTCGCTGCCCAGCACAGTGTCGCGCACGTCATGCAGCGTGCGGTACAGCACCGGCGCCTCGGCGCGCTCGTCGGGGCCCAGGTAGCGGTTGCGCGACGACAGCGCCAGGCCGTCTTCGGCACGGATGGTCTCGGCGGGGATGATGTCGATCGGCAGGGCAAACTGCTGCACCATGCGGCGCACGATCATCAGCTGCTGGTAGTCCTTCTTGCCGAACACCGCCACGCGCGGCTGCGCGCACGAGAACAGCTTCATCACCACCGTGCACACGCCCTTGAAGAAGCCGGGGCGGAACTCGCCTTCCAGGATGTCGCCCAGGTCATGCGGCGGCTCGACGCGGTATTCCTGCGGTTCGGGGTACATGTCGCGCTCGGACGGCGCGAACAGCACGTAGACGCCTTCCCTCTGCAGTTTCTCGATATCGTCCTGCAGCGTGCGCGGGTACTTGTCGAAATCCTCGTTCGGGCCGAACTGCAGGCGGTTCACGAAGATCGATGCCACCACCGGGTCGCCGTGCTGGCGCGCCAGGCGCATCAGCGACAGGTGGCCTTCGTGCAGGTTGCCCATGGTGGGGACGAAGGCAGCGCGGTTCTGGCCGCGCAGTTGGTCGCGCAGCTCTTGGATGGAGGAAATGACTTTCATCTGCCTTGGTGTGCTGGTCGTGGTAGGTGTGACCCGGGCGCCGGTCCGTCGAGGGGCGGCACATGGACTACCGGTCTCGGCCTTCTGTCGGGCGCGGGGCCTTCGGGCACTTGCCTTCGGGGTCTGCACCGTGGGCCATTGGGCCGGCTGTCGGCGGATTGTAGAACATGTTGGGACGGGGCCGGACCCCGCAGCGCGGGTGGGTCAGGTCGGGCTGTACGCCAATCGCACATAAATTGGTGCGAACGGTTCGGCCTGGGTGATCTCCACCAGCGCTTCGCGCGACAGCTCCAGCATGGCGATAAAGTTCACTACCACCACCGGCACGCCCTTGCCGGAGCGCACCGCGTCCTCGAACAGCTCGGAGAATTCCATGAAGCGCGAGTGCTGCAAGCGGCGCAGGATCTGGCTCATGTGCTCGCGCACCGACAGTTCCTCGCGCGAGATCTTGTGGTGCTGGTTGAGCTTGGCGCGCTTGAGCACATCGGCCCAGGCGGCCTGCAGGTCGATCGTCTCCACTTCGGGGAAGCGCGGCGCCAGGCTCTGCTCGATATAGACCTGCGAGCGCAGGAAGTCGCGGCCCAGCTGCGGCACCGTATCCAGGCGCTGCGCGGCCAGCTTCATCTGCTCGTATTCCAGCAGGCGGCGCACCAGCTCGGCGCGCGGGTCTTCGGCCTCATCGTCGCTGTCGGCCTTCTTGACCGGCAGCAGCATGCGCGACTTGATCTCGATCAGCATGGCCGCCATCAGCAGGTATTCGGCGGCCAGCTCAAGATTGGTCTTGCGGATCTGCTCGATGTAGGACAGGTACTGCCGGGTGACCTGCGACATCGGGATGTCGAGGACATTGAAGTTCTGCTTGCGGATCAGGTACAGCAGCAGGTCTAGCGGGCCCTCGAAGGCTTCCAGGAAGATCTCGAGCGCGTCCGGCGGGATGTACAGGTCCTGCGGCAGCTTGAACAGCGGCTCGCCGTACAGGCGCGCGAAGGCCATCCCGTCGACCATGTCGGCAGGGCCGGCCGCAACCGCCGGGGCCACGGCCGGCAGTTCGACGGGCAGCGGCAGCTTGTCCTGGTCGCCTGCGCTCATGGGCGGCGTGCGCTCGCGGGGGCGGCGGGAATCAGTTGTCCTGTGCGTAGACGTATGGCTTCTGCGCCACGCGCGAAGCCTCGGCGCGGGCGCGCTCTTCCAGGTCGATCGGCGACTTGTCCCACAGCAGGGCACGGCCGTCGCGCTGTTCGGCCTCCAGCGTCGGGCGCTCTTGCTTGAGCTGCTTCAGGAACTGGGTGATTTCGGATTCGTAGATGGCCATGTTCAACCGTGATGCGCCCGCGCGGGCGCCAGATAGGTGCAGTGGGCCACGATTTTACAGTATCGGCCCCCCGGAATGCATTCTGGCCGGGTGCAACGCGCCGGAAAGTTCCGGGCATAAGGCCGGGTGTGGTCAAATACCGACTTTGTATGTGTGGACAATCGGCGATGCCGCAAGACACCGCTATTACCGCTAACTCCGCTGGCCGCGCGCGCGTGGCCGTTCGCGTACTGGCCGCGCTGGGCGTGGTGCTGGCGCTGGCGGCCGCTCCGGCCCGCGCCGCCTACAAGGTCGAAGTCGAGGCACCCAAGCCGATCCGCGAGATGCTGGAAGAGCATCTGGACCTGGCACGCTACCAGGACCGCGCGGACCTCTCGCCGGACCAGCTCGACTATATGGTCGAGACCGTCGGCGAGCAGGTGCGGGCGCTCACCTCCACCGAGGGCTACTTCGACCCGACCACCACCACCCGCGTGGAAGGCGAGGGCGACAAGCGCGTGGTCCACGTGATGGTCGACCCCGGCGCGCGCACGCTGATCCGCAATGTCGAGGTCCAGGTGACGGGCCCGGCGGCCACGCGCTCGCCCGAGCAGGTGGCGGAGATGCAGGCCAAGTGGGGACTGCCGGTGGGTGAGCCGTTCCGGCAGGGCGACTGGGACAAGGCCAAGGAAGACGCGCTGGTCACGCTGCAGAGCCACAACTACTACGGCGCGCGCCTGGCCGCGTCGCAGGCGCGCGTGGAGCCGGACGACCAGCGCGCGGACCTGTCTGCGCATTACACCAGCGGCCCGGCCTACCTGCTGGGGCCGCTCAAGGTGACCGGCACGCGCCGCTATCCGGAACAGATCATCTACAACGTCAACCCGCTGAACGAGGGCGAGCCGTACCGCGTGGAGCGGCTGCTGGAACTGCAGCGCGCGATCCAGAACCAGCCGTACTTCTCCAACGTGCAGGTCGACCTGGAACCGCCGCCGGACGCCGACAAGGCGGCTGACGGCGTGGTGAGCTCGCCGGTCCTGGTGCGCGTGCGCGAATATCCGGCGCACCGGCTCAACAGCGGCGTGGGCTTTACCACCGACACCGGCGCGCAGATCGAAGGCCGCTATTCGTACTACAACCTGTTCAACCGCGCCTGGACCTTCGACTCGCAGGCGCGGCTGGAGCAGAAGCGCTCCTATCTGTTCGCCGAGACCGCGATGCCGCCGGACAGGGGCAACTACCGCAACAGCGTGTACAGCAGCTACGAGCGCACCATTGACATCGAGAACACCGACACCACCAGCCTGCGCGCGGGCCTGAAGCGCTCGCGCTCGCGCGAGAAGTACGATGTGACGACGTCGCTGGATTTTTACTACGACAAGCTGCTGCCGGAGGGCCAGGCCGCCCAGATCAGCAAGGCGCTGGTGCCGGCCTTTGCCTGGACCCGGCGTGATGTCGACAACCCGGTGTTCCCGCGCCGCGGCAATGTGATCAGCACCCAGATCGGGGTGGCCGCCAAGGGTTTCCTCAGCGATGCCACCTTCCTGCGGCTGTACGGCCGTATCCGCCAGTACATACCGGTGGGCAAGCGCGACCTGGTGGTGGCACGGCTGGAACTCGGTGCCGACCTGACCGGCGACAGCGCCAGCCAGATCCCGGCCACGCTGCGCTTCCGCGCCGGCGGCACCGATTCGATTCGCGGCTACACCTACCAGTCGATCGGCACGCCCAGCGGCTCCAGCATCTTGCCGGCCAAGTACCTGGGCACCGGCAGCCTGGAGTACCAGTACTGGTTCAAGCCAGACTGGGGCGTGGCGGTGTTCTGGGATCTCGGCACTGCCGCCGACAACCTGCGCGGCGTGACCATCTACAACGGCGTGGGCGTCGGCGTGCGCTGGCGCACGCCGGTGGGTCCGCTGCAGCTGGACGTGGGCTACGGCATCCAGGAGCAGCAGTTCCGCCCGCATATCTCGCTGGGGGTGGCGTTCTGATGCGGCACCCTTGTCTTTCCCGCCTGACCCGGATGCCGGCATGAGCGCCCACGATCTGCCTTCGGTGCCCGGCGGCGATTCGGCCCGGACTCCGACCCCGCCCGCGCCGCGCAAGCGGCGGCGGCTGTGGCGCGTGCTGGCCTGGCTGGCCGGCATCCTGCTGCTGTTGATGGTGGCGCTGGCGGCGGCGGGCGTGGCGGCGCTGCGCACCGAGACCGGCACCCGCCACCTGTGGACGCTGGCCACGCGGCTCTCGGCCGGCATGCTCAGCGGCCGCCTGGAAGGCGGCACCGTGGCGCACGGCCTGCGCCTGCGCGACGTGGTGTTCGCCAGCGGCCAGACGCGCGTGGCGGTGGACCGCGTGGATGGCAACTGGGTGCTCGGCTGGCAGGCGCGGCGCCTGCACGTGCAGTGGCTGCGCATCGGCAAGGCCGAGGTGAAGCTCGGCCCGTCCGAGCCGAGCACCGAGCCGATGCAGAAGCCCACCTCGCTCGAACTGCCGCTGGCCATCGATGTCGATTCGCTGACGCTTGAGCGGCTGTCGCTGCTGCAGGGCACGGCGCCCACGGCCGAGCCGATGGTGTTCAGCAACCTGGCCGGCGCGCTGCACAGCGACGGCCAGCGCCACCGCGTCAGCGTGGACAAGCTGGAAACACCGTACGGCAAGCTGGCGGCCAACGCCCAGGTGGGCGCACGCGCCCCGTTTGCGCTCAGCGCCGAAGCCTTGCTGGAAAGCAGCTGGCAGGATGAGTCCTTTGCCGTCAATGCCACCGCCAAGGGCAACCTGGACGCGCTGCGTGCCGAGCTGCAGGCCAGCGGCGACCGCATCCACCTGCGCGCCGGCGTCGACCTGACGCCGTTCGGCAAGGTGCCGTTCACGCACCTGCTGGTCGATGGCGATCGCATCAACCCGCGCCTGTTCAGCCCATCGGCGCCACAGGCCAACCTGACCGTGCATGCCGAGCTGCGGCCGGTGGCCGGCGTGGCGGCGGCTGCCGGCGCGCAGGCGGCCAGCGCCGTGGCGGCATCGGCACCCCCGGCGGCATCGGGAGCCTCCGCATCCGCCCCTGCGGCCGTGCCTGCGCCCGCACCGCTGGCTGTCGCCGGCGACATCGAGATCAGCAACCTGGAAGCCGGTCCGCTGGACAAGGAGCGGCTGCCGGTGCAGTCGGTGCGCGCCCATGTCGAGCTGAGCGAGATGGCACAGGCGGTCTCGGAGCTGCGCGTGGCGCTGGCCGGCAAGGCCGAGATCTCCGGCGGCGGTTCGCTGCGCGGCGGCCGTGGCGGCTTCGACCTGGACGTGCGCAGGCTGGACCCGGCCGCGCTGCATGGCTCGCTGACCAGCGCCAGCCTGTCCGGCCCGGTGGTGGTGCGGATGGAGCCGGGCCGGCAAAGCGTGGCGCTGGACCTGTCGGGCGGGCCGCTCAAGCTTTTCGCTGATGCCAGCATCGATGCCGAGGCGGTCACGCTGGCCACGCTGCGCGCCGCGGTGGGCCCGGGTTTGCTGACCGCGGAAGGCAGGCTCGGCCTGAAGGACAAGCAGCCGTTCAGCTTCAGGGGCAAGCTGGCCTCGTTCGATCCCTCGCGCCTGGCCAAGGTTGCCGCCGGCCGCATCAATGCGGATTTCACCGCGACCGGCGAGATCACGCCGGAGCTTGGCGTGGCGCTGGATTTCGCCGTGCATGAGAGCGAATACGCGGGCCTGCCGATGACCGGCGGCGGCAAGGTGCGCCTGGCGGGCGAGCGGCTCTTGCCGAGCGAGGCCTCGCTGAGCATGGCCGGCAACCAGGCCAACCTGCGCGGCAGCTTCGGCGCGCGCGGCGATGCGCTCAAGCTGGCGGTCGATGCACCGCAGCTGGAGCGGCTCAAGTTCGGCGTGGCCGGCAAGCTCAAGCTCGACGCCACCATCACCGGCACGCTGAAGAAACCCGAAGTGGTGGCCGACTACAACGCGCAGGCGCTGGAAGTGGGCCCGCACAAGGTGGCCAGCGCCAGCGGCCGCGCCGAGGTGCGCGGCGGCCTGGACGGCCCGCTCTCGGTGCAGCTGGCCGCGCGCGACTACCGCGGCCCGCAGGCCAGCCTGAGCTCGCTCGATGCCACGCTCAACGGCACCCAGGCCAACCATACCTTCGACGTCAAGGCGGCCGGCAGCCTGAACCAGCGGCCATTGCAGCTGGCACTGGCGGGGCAGGGCGCGTGGAAGGGCAAGGAGGGCTGGAACGGCACCATCCGCACGCTGGAAGAGCGCGGCACCGTCAACCTGCGCCTGGCCGCGCCGACGCAGTTGCTGGTGGCCGACCAGCGCGTGCGCCTGGGCGCGGCGCGCCTGCTGCTGGACCGCGCCACGCTGACGATCGAAAGCCTGGACTGGGACCACGGCCGCATCCGCAGCGCGGGCAGCCTGGACGGCCTGCAGGTGGGCCATGTGCTGGAGCTGATGGAAACCATCACCGGCGAGAAGCCGCCGGTGCGCTCCGACCTGGTCATCGACGGCCGCTGGAACCTGGCGCTGGCCGAGACCGCGACCGGCTTTGCCGAACTGCGCCGGCGCAGTGGCGACCTCTCGGTCAATGCCGGCCGGGGCTTCACCACGCTCGGCCTGGGCGAGACCAGCCTGCGCGCCGAGGCCGGCGGCAACCGCATCGCGCTGCGCGGCGGCATGGTATCGGGCCGCATCGGCAAGGTGGTGGTGGACGCCTCAGCCGGACTGGTGCAGGAGCAGGGGCTGCAGACCGTAGGCCCGGCCTCGACCCTGGGCGGCACGGTCACCGTCGACGTGCCGCGGCTGAAATCGCTGGAAGCGCTGACCGGCCCGCAGTACGCCTTCGACGGCAAATTGGCCGCGGCGATGCGCCTGGCCGGCACGATCGGCGCGCCGCTGCTGACCGGCACCGTCGACGGCGACAACCTCGCCGTCACGCTGTACGACCTGGGCCTGCGCCTGACCGACGGCACCGTGCGCGTGGTGCTGGACCAGAACACGGTCGAGCTCAAGCACGTGGAATTCCACGGCGGCGACGGCAAGATCACGGCCACCGGCAACGTCAAGCTGGGCGAGGCCGATCCCAACCTGACCGGCAAGATCGTCGCCGACAAGCTGCAGCTGTTCGCCAGCCCCGAGCGCACGCTGGTGGTCTCGGGCGATGCCACCATCGCCAACGAGAACAAGCAGGTCGTGATCCGCGGCAAGATCCGCGTCGACCGCGGCCTGTTCGACCTGCCCAAGGCCGGCGCGCCGGTGCTGGGCGACGATGTGGTGGTGATCCGGCGCAAGGACCAGCGCGCCGTGAAGACTGCCGCCACGCAGGCGCCGGAGACCAAGCCGGCAAGCAAGTTCAGCCCGGTGATCGACCTGACCGTGGACCTGGGCAACAACTTCCGCTTCCGGGGCGCGGGCGCGGACCTGTTGCTGGCCGGCCAGATGGGTGTCAAGAGCGAACCCCTGGCACCGATGAAGGCCACCGGCACGGTGCGCGTGACCGACGGCACTTATGAAGCCTTCGGACGCAAGCTGGACATCGAGCGTGGCATCATCAATTTCAACGGCCCGATCGACAACCCGAACATGAACATCCGCGCCATGCGCCGCAACCAGGAAGTGGAGGCGGGCGTGGAGGTGACCGGAACGGTGCGGCTGCCGCGCGTGCGGCTGGTGTCGGAGCCCAACGTGCCGGAAGAGGATAAGCTCTCGTGGCTGATGTTCGGCTACGGCGCGGAAAGCGCCGGTGCCGGCCAGCAGCGCCAGCTGGGTGGCGCCGCGCTGGGCGGCGCGGCGCTGGGCATGATCGGCGGCAAGGCCGGCAAGGGCATCGTGCAGCATTTCGGCATCGACGAATTCTCGATCGGGCCCAGCACCGCGGGTCTCAATGACCAGCAGGTGGTCAGCATGGGCAAGGCCATTACCGAGCGTATGTCGGTCGGCTATGAGCAGAGCCTGACATCGGCCTCGAACGTGGTGAAGCTCACCTGGCAGTTCTCACGGCGCTGGTCGCTGATTGCCAAGGGCGGGTCCATCAACGGTTTGTCGGTCTTGTTCAACCGCCGCTTCGACAGCTGGGCGAACCTGTTCAGCGGGACCTCGGGTCGCAGCGACACCAGAAGGAGCCAGCAGGATGAGAGCCAGCCAACCAGTCCCGACAGCGCGGCACAGGCAGCCTCGGCAGCCATCGCCGAGCCCGTGCGCCGCTGACGGGCGCCCCGCAACTTTCGCGTCGCCGCGACGCCTTGCCGCCATGGGACTCTTTGCCGCTTTGCTTGCGCTGTTCGGCTGCGACCAGCAGAAGGTCGATGAAGCCATGAAGAAGGCGGGCGACACCGCCCGCAACACCTGGAACGCGATCAAGCCCGACAGCGAGTTGTTCAAGGGCATCGTCCCCGGCCAGTCCACTGAGGAAGACCTGCGGCGCCAGGCCGGCAAGCCGGAGATCGTATGGGAGGAAGCCGACGGCGGGCGCCGGCTGGAGTACCCGCGTGGCCCCGAGGGCACCACCACCTGGATGGTCACCATCGGCGCCGATGGCAAGGTCGCGAAGATCGAGCAGGTGCTGTCAGCCGAGAACTTCGCACGCGTGCGCGCCGGCATGAGCAAGGATGAAATCCGCCGCCTGCTCGGCAAGCCCACCAAGGTGGAGGCATTTGCGCTGAAGAAGGAAGAGGTGTGGGGCTACCGCTGGATGGAAACCTCCACCGACAAGGCCTTTTTCAATGTGCATTTCAACAGCGACGGCACCGTCACCACGACCTCGCGCAGCGACGATCCGTCGAAGATGCAGGGCGGCTGACCCGTGCCCAGGCCCTCAGTGGAGCAGGTGGCAGGCGGCCACGTGCACCGGCGCGGTTGAGCCGGCGGCCGGGTCCAGCCGCAGCATGCGGGGGATCTCGGTGGCGCAGGCCGGCACCGCCCGCGGGCAGCGCGGATGGAACTTGCAGCCCGCCGGCGGGTTCAGCGCCGAGCCGATATCGCCCAGGATCAGCCCTTCGGCCGGCTGGTGGTCAGGGTCGGGACGCGGCGCCGAGCCCAGCAGTGCCTGCGTGTAGGGGTGGCGCGGGGCGCTGAACACCGCGGCGCTGGGCCCGCTTTCGGCCATATTGCCCAGGTACATCACGCCCACGGCCGAGCTGAAGTGTTCCACCAGCGCCAGGTCATGGGCGATCACCACATAGGCCAGGCCGAAGCTGCGCTGGATATCCGACAGCAGGTTGACGATCTGCGCCCGGATCGAGACATCCAGCGCCGAGGTGGGCTCGTCCAGCACGATCAGCCGCGGCTGCAGCGCCAGCGCGCGCGCCACGGCAATGCGCTGGCGCTGGCCGCCGCTGAACTCGTGCGGATAGAGGTCAAGCGCGCCGGGCGGCAGGCCGACGATCTCCAGCAGCTCCAGCAGCCGCCGGCGCAGCGCGGCGCGGTCGCCGCCCTGGCCGTGCGCAAGCAGCGGCTCGGCCAGCAGCATGCTGACCTTCAGGCGCGGATTGAGTGACGAGGACGGATCCTGGAACACCGCCTGCACGTGGCGCCGGTAGCCCAGCACGCCCTTGCGGTCCAGCGCCAGCACGTCCTGGCCGTCGAAGCGGATGGTGCCCGCGCTGGGGCGCTCAAGCAGCAGCAGCTGCCTGGCGATGGTGGTCTTGCCGCAGCCGGACTCGCCCACCAGCGCATAGGTCTGCCCGGCATCCACGGCAAAACTGACGCCGTCGACGGCGCGCACCGTGCCGCCGCCGCGCGCGGGGAAATGCTTCTTTAGGTTTTCGACTTCGAGCAGCATGGCTGCCTCCTGGGTTCTTAGCCGGCCGACGCCAGCCAGCAACTGACCTTGTGGCCGGATTCAAGTTCGATCTCGGGGGGATAGGCGTCATCGCACAGCGGCTTGCGGTGTGGGCAGCGCGCCGCGAAGCGGCAGCCGTGCGGCGGGTCGATCAGGCTGGGCGGGCTGCCCTGGATGGCGTACAGGCGCTCGCGTTTTTCGCCGAAGTGGGGGATGGCCTGGAGCAGGGCCTGCGTGTAGGGATGGGCGGGGCGCTGGTACAGCGTGCGCACGTCGCCGGTCTCGACAATGCGTCCGGCGTACATCACCGCCACCCGGTGGCAGATGCTGGCCGCCACGCCCAGGTCGTGCGTGATCAGGATGATGCCGACACCGGTCTGCGCCTGGATCTTGCGGAACAGCGCCATGATCTGCACCTGGATGGTCACGTCCAGTGCCGAGGTGGGCTCGTCCGCCACCAGCAGGCGCGGCGCGCTGGCAATGGCCATGCCGGCTACCACGCGCTGGCGCATGCCGCCGCTGAACTGGTGCGGATAGTCGTCCAGCCGCGTCTCGGGCGAGGGGATGCGCACGCTGTCCAGCACCTGCACCACCTGGCGGCGTCGCGCCTCGCGGCTGTCGGCGCGGCCGTGGTAGCGCAGCGGCGCGCCGACCTGGTCGCCCACCGTGAAGACCGGGTTCAGCGAGGTCAGCGGATCCTGCGAGATCATCGCGATCTTGCGGCCGCGGTACTGCGTGCTCATGGTCTTTTCGGGCAGCTGCAGCAGGTCCACGCCATCGAGCAACACCTTGCCGCCGAGTTGCACGCCGCCCTGGCGCGGCAGCAGGCGCAGGATCGACAGGATAGTCATGGACTTGCCGGAACCGGATTCGCCCACCACGCCCAGGGTCTCGCCCTCATGCACGTGCAGGTCGACGCCGTCCACGGCGCGCACCGTGCCACGGCGCAGTTCGAGGTGCGTGGTCAGGCCCTGTACCGACAGCATGGGCGCGCCGCGTAGGGAATTCTGGGCAGCTGGCGTTGGCGACGGGCGTTGCGTCACGTGCGGGTCGGGGCCGGTCATAGCTGCCTCCTTTTCGGGTCGAAGTGGTCGCGCAGCCAGTCGCCCAGCAGGTTGGACGCCAGGCAGGTGGCCATGATGGCCAGTCCGGGCATGGTGATGGCCCACCACGCGTTGGTGATGTAGTTGCGCGCATCGGCTAGCATCAGCCCCCACGACACATCGGGTTGCTGGATGCCCAGGCCGAGAAAGCTTAGCGAGGCCTCGAAGATGATCACCTGGCCCACCTGCAGCGTGGCCAGCACCAGCAGGGTGTTGAGCAGGTTGGGCAGCAGGTGGCGGCGGAAGATGGTGAGCGTGCCGCAGCCGGCCACGCGCGCCAGCGCCACGTAGTCGCGCTGCTTGAGCGACATCACCTCGCCGCGCACGATGCGCGCGTACCAGGTCCAGTAGGTCACCACGATCACCAGCACCACGGTGTTGAAGCCCGGGCCCAGCACCGCGGCCAGCACCAGCGCCAGCGCCAGCGCGGGGATCGACATCTGGATATCGACCAGCCGCATGATGAGCGCGTCCAGGCGCCCGCCGAAGTAGCCGGCCAGCATGCCGGCGGCGGTGCCGATGCCGCCCGAGATCAGGATGGCGTACAGCGCGACCACCAGCGAGATGCGCGTGCCGGCCATGATGCGCGAGAGCAGGTCGCGCCCCATGTTGTCGGTGCCCAGCGGATAGGCCCAGCTGCCGCCCGCCAGCCAGGCCGGTGGCTGGAAGGCCAGGCCGAGGTCGAGGCCATTGGGGTCGTGCGGCAGCAGCGCCTCGCCGCCGACGGCGCCGACCAGCAGCACCGGGAAGATTACCAGCGCAAACCAGGGCAGGCCACTCAGGTCACGCCGCTGGCGCTTGCGGGCCGGCGCCGCCGGGGCGCTGGCAGGAGGAACGGCGATCTCAGGCATGGCGGATCCTCGGGTCGATCAGGCCGTAGCTCAGGTCGACCATCAGGTTGGACAGCACGAACAGCACGGAGGTGAGCATTACGCCCGCCTGCACCACGGGAAAGTCGCGCGCGAACACGGCCTCGACCACGGTGCGGCCGACGCCTGGCCAGGCGAAGATGACTTCGACCACGAAGGCGCCGCCCAGCATCGCCGCGAAGTACACGCCGAGGATGGTCACCAGCGGAATGGCCGCGTTGCGCAGCGCGTACTTCCAGATCAGCACGCGCTCGGGCAGGCCCATGGCGCGGCCCATGCGGATGTAGTCGCTGTCGAGCACATCCAGCATGGCCGAGCGCACCACGCGGGTCTGCGCCGCCACCGGATACCAGCCCAGCGCAATCGCGGGCAGCACCAGGCTGTTCCACGAATCGCGCCCGAACGCCGGCAGCCAGTTCAGCTGCACCGCGAAGAACAGGATCAGCAGCAGCCCGACCCAGAAGTTGGGCATGGCCTGTCCAAGCATGGCGAAGACCTTGGCAAAGCGGTCGAACCAGGAGCCGCGGTAGACCGCCGACAGCACGCCGAACGGCACCGCCATCGCAATCGAGAAGCCCAGCGCGGCCAGCGCCAGTTCCACCGTGGCCGGCAGCCGCTCCAGGATCAGCCCCAGTGCCGGTTCCTGCCAGCGGTAGGAGTTGCCGAAGTCGCCGGTGACGGCATGGCCGAGGAAGACCAGGTACTGCGCCACCAGGGGCTGGTCCAGGCCGAGATGGCGGCGCGTTGCCTCGATCACCTGCGGCGGCGCGTCGGCTGGCAACAACAGGGCAAGCGGGTCGCCGGACAGGCGCGAGATCAGGAAGATGATCACGCTCGCGCCAAGGATGCTGATCAGGCCGTGCAGCAGGCGTTTTGCAATAGGCATGACAGGCTCCGTCGGAGAATTGTCAGCGGGAATGCCGCGCCCGGCTCGGGCGCCGGGCGCGGCGGCGGATCACTGCTTCCAGCTGACTTCCTGGAATGAGCGCCAGTAGTCGCGGATGGGCCAGGGCACGTAGTTGATCTTGTTGTCGCGCCAGGCAAAGGTCACCAGCGGCCGGTAGGTCGGCAGGCCGCCCAGCACGCGCTCCTGCTTGAGCCGCGCGATCTGGCGCAGCAGCGCGGTGCGCGCCGCGGGGTCCATGGTCTGGCGCTGCTTCTCCAGCAGCGCGTCGACCTCGGGGTCGCTGGTGTAGGAATAGGTGCCCCAGCCGCCGCCGCCCTGGTAGCTGTGCAAATGGCCGGACCAGGCCAGTCCCGGGTCGCCGGGCAGCCCCTGCGACCACATCCAGCTCAGCACGCCGTCCATCTCCGGCGGGCCCGAGCGGCCGCGCTTGCCCAGGCTGATCCAGGCCCCGTACTCCAGGTTGCGCACCTGGCAGCGGATGCCCACGGAACTCAGGTAGGCATACATGGCTTCGCCCACTTCCTTCACGCCCGGTTCGCGCGGCGTGGTGAGGTTGTAGCAGGGGGTCTCGAAGCCATTGGGATAGCCCGCCTGCCTGAGCAGCTCGCGCGCACGCTTCTGGTCGAAGGCGTAGGGCTTGAGCTCGGGGTCGTAGCCATTCGACTCCTTGCCCACCTGCGCATAGCGCTCGCCCTGGCCGAACAGCACGCGCTTGATGATGGCGTCGACATCGATGGCGTGCGCGGCCGCCTGCCGCACGCGCACATCGTTGAACGGCGACTTCGGCATCTGCGTGTTGAAATTGAGGAAGAGGTTGTTGCCGCTCACCAGCGTGACGGTCTTCACCCCCGGCATCTTCTTGAATTCCTCGACCATCGACGGCGGCACGTTGTCGATGAAATCGACCTTGCCGGTCTTGAAGGCCGCCACCCGGGTCAGGTCCTCCGGGATCACCTTGATGGTCAGGTCCTTGATGCCCGGGCGCTTTTCCTTGTTCCAGTAGCCGTCGAAGGCTTCCAGCTTCAGCTCGTCCTTGACCGTGCGCGAGACAAACTTCCACGGCCCGGTGCCGACCGGCTTGCGGGCGAACTCTTCTTCGCCGACCTTCTGGATGTACTTCTTGGGCATGGCCCACAGCTGCATGTTGCCGACGATGAACTGCGCATCCGGCTCCTTGAAATGCAGCTTGAAGCGGTGCGCATCCACGATCTCGAAACGCTCGATTGACGAGACATAGTGCGAGAAGAAGCTGCTCTTGGGGTCGCGCTGGCGTTGCCAGGAGAACTCGAGGTCCTCGGACGTCAGCGGGTCGCCGTTGTGGAAGCGCACGCCCTTGCGCAGCAGCACGTCGAGCACGGGCTTGCCGTCCTTGCCGTTTTCCAGCTTCCAGTTCTCCGCCAGCCAGTTCTCGTCCTTGAGCGCGGCATTGCGGCGCACCAGCATCTCGAAGATCTGGCCGACAAAGTAGTGGTCGACGCCGGCCGAGATCTTGACCGGGTCGAGCGTGGTCGATTCCGCGCCGAAGGCGACGGTGAGGCTGCCGGTGGCCGGCGCGGCCGGTGCGGCCGGTGCGGCGTGAGCCGCGGGGATGGCGGCGGCCAGTATGCCGGCCAGCAGGCGGCGCCGGGCGGCGCCGGTCAACTTCACTTGCATGGTGCTCCTCCTGTTGCGCCGTCTCGTGGCGGCGCTGTTGGTGTGAACAACGGATGCGCTCAGCGCGGGAAGCTGCCTTCCAGCTGGCGTACCACCTCCAGCAGGCGCGGGCGCACCTCGTCGAGCAGGAATGACGGGGACAGCCGGAACGACGGTCCGCCCACGTTGATGGCCATGGGCGGCATGCCATGGCCGGGCTCGAAGCCGCGCGCAATGCCGTTGACGTCCGGCTGCCAGTCGCCCATCGAGCAGGTCACGCCCAGGGTGAGGTGGTCCGCCAGGCCCTGCTCGATGCCCTGGCGCAGGCGCGGCCACGCCATGTCGTCGACGTCGCGCACCTGTTCCATGAAGGCCTGGCGCTCCTGGTCCGGCACCACCGCCAGCCAGGCGCGGCCGATGGCCGAGGTGGCGACGGGAATGCGCGAGCCGGTATCGAGCGTCAGCGCAATCGCTGCGCAGCTGCGGCAGTGCTCGACATAGATCATCGAGAAGCGGTCGCGCGTGCCCAGCGACACCGTGCCGCCGGAAAAGTCCGCCAGCTCCTGCATCAGCGGGCGCGCCACCTTGCGGATGTCCAGCCGCGACAGCATGGCGCTGCCCAGCCGCAGGCAGGCCGTGCCCAGGCTGTACTTGTGGCTGCCTTCGGCCTGCGCCAGGTAGCCCAGCCGGGTTAGGGTGGAGGTCAGGCGCGATACGGTCGACTTGGGCAGCCCGCAGCGCCGGGCGATTTCCTGGTTGCCCAGCACGCGGTCGCTGGTGCGGAAGCAGGCCAGCACTTCCAGCCCGCGCGCCAGCGCGGTGACGAAGTGGCGGTCTTCCTTGAAGGCATTGCCGGTGGATCGATCCTGCATGGCCGTTGGCTCCTTCGGGGCGCAGGCGTCCGGGACGCGCGCGCGGCGTCCTGGTCCGGTACTGCGGTACTGCCTGACAGCGGTTCCGGTTCAGCCGCCGGCTTCGGTGTCCAGCAAGGCCTGCAGTTCCACCTTGCGCACCTTGCCGGTGGCGGTCAGCGGGAACTCGGGCAGGATGCGGATCTCGGGCACCTTGTAGACCGCCATCTGCTCGCGGCACCAGGCATGCAGGGTGTCGGCGGTGGTGCCGTCGACATGCTCGGGGCGCAGGCGGATAAAGGCCACCGGCACCTGGCCCTTGTCCGGGTCCGGGCGGCCCACCACGGCCGAGCCCAGCACCGCCGGATGGCGCGACAGCAGCACCTCCAGCTCCGACGGGAACACGCTCATGCCGCGCACCTTCAGCATCTCCTTGCGCCGTCCCAGGAAGTGCAGGTAGCCCGCTTCGTCATAGGCGCCGATATCGCCGGTGCGGAACCAGCCGTCGCGGAACACCTCGGTGTCCACGTCGGGGCGGCCCCAGTAGCCCTTGAACAGCGACGGCGTGCTGACCACGATCTCGCCTTCCTCGCCGACCGGCAGCACCGCGCCGGTGTCGAAATCGCAGATCTTGATGCGCGTGCCCGGCACCGGCAGCCCGACAAAGACCGGGCGGCCGCGCAGGTCCATGTCGTCGTCCTGCATGCCGGTGGTGAAGGTGTCGCTGGTATGGGTTTCGGTCATGCCCCAGGCGCCCTCGGCAATGATGCTGCCGGTCAGCGCGTGCCAGCGCTCGCGGATGTCGGGGGTGATCTTGCGGATGAACGAGGCGGCGCGCGTGTGCTCCAGCGAACGCAGGTCGTAGCGGCCGCATTCGGGGTGGTTCATCAGCTCGACCGCGTTGTCTACCACCACGAAGGTGCGGTTGACGCGATAGCGCTCGATCGCGGCCATCACCGCGACCGGGTCCCAGCGCGCCAGCAGCACCACGGTCGCACCGCTGAAGATCGGATAGATCAGCCCGAGGTTCTCGCCCGCGATCCAGAACATCGGCAGGAAGTTCAGCATCACGTCGCCGGAGCCTTCTGCCAGCCGTTCCGCATCGACACCGCCGGTGAGCGCGTAGGAAGCCGCCGCGGTGTAGACCATGTCGCGCTGCGTGTGCATGCAGCCCTTGGGCAGGCCGGTGGTGCCGCCGGTGTAGTTCAGTGCGGCCAGCGCGTCCATGTCGACCGGGGGCAGTGCGACCGGCGCAGTTTCGCGCAGCGCCTGCAGCAGGTCGATGGCGCCTTCCACGGCCAGCGGGGGCGCGTCGAGGCCCGCTGGCAGCGGCAGCTCGGGCTGCGCCGGCAGCATCGCGCCGGCACTGGTGGTGTAGACGGTGTGCAGCCGCGTCTGCGCGCGCACCGACATCAGCAGCGGCGCAAGCTGGTCCTGCACGATGACGGTGGTGGCGCCGGCATCGTTCAGCTCATAGACCAGCTCCTGTTCCTTGAAGAGCGGGTTGACCGGCACATACACCGCGCCCAGCTTGAGGATGCCGTAGAAGACCACGTGGAACTGCGGGCAGTTGCCCATCATCACCGCCACCCGGTCGCCCGCGCCCACGCCGCGGCCCTTGAGCAGCGCGGCGCAGCGCTCGGACAGGTCGTCGAGCTCGGCATAGGTCACGGTGGTGCCGTACCAGACCAGCGCGGCGTGGTCCGGGCGCTTGCGCGCCCACGCGCGTAGGTAATCGCCCAGCGGGGCCTCGCCATGGGGATAGACCGGTGCATCGGGCAGGCCGGCGGGCCAGATCTTGCGATGCCGGGCTTCCAGGTCCTCGAAGAACGCCTGTTCGTTCATCTGCTGTCTCCTCTTGCTTTCGCTCTGGTTCTGTCCGCCGCCGTGCCTACCAGGCGTCGACGAAGCTGCGCATCGGACGGTGGGGATTGGCGGCACCCGCCTCGAGCCCGCTGGCCACCCACTGGCGGGTGGCGGCGGGGTCGATCACGGCGTCGAGTTCCAGTGCCGCAGCGGCGTTGATGGCATGGCCGCGCTCGTACATCTGCGCCACCAGCTGCTGGTACAGCGCATCGCGCTGCGGACCGGCCGGCAGCGCTTCCAGCTCCTTGCGGAAGCCCAGCCGCACCGCGCCCTCCAGGCCCATGCCACCGAATTCGCCGGTTGGCCACGAGACCGTGAAGGTTGGCGCGCGGAAGCCGCCCGCGGCCATCGCCATCGCGCCCAGGCCGTAGCCCTTGCGCAGCACCACCGCCAGGAACGGCACGCGCAGCTTGGCGCCCGCAACGAACATGCGCGACACATGGCGCACCTGGGCGCGGGCCTCGACCTCCGGGCCCACCATGAAGCCCGGGGTGTCGATCAGCGATACGATCGGCAGCCCGTGCGCATTGCACACCTGCATGAAGCGCGCGGCCTTGTCGGCGGCATCGGCATCGATGGCGCCGCCGAGGTGGCGCGGGTTGTTGGCGAGAATGCCGACGGGCCGGCCTTCGATGCGCGCCAGCGCGGTGTGGATGCCGGTGCCGAAGCCGGCGCGCAGTTCCAGCACGCTGCCCGCGTCGGCCAGGCCGGCGATGGCGGCGCGCGTGTCGTAGACGCGCAGGCGGTTCTCTGGCACCACCTGGCGCAGCGCCAGCGCGTCAGGCGCCTGCCAGTCGTCGACGCGGCCCTGGAACATCGACAGGTAATGCCTGGCCGCGGCCACGGCGTCGGCCTCATCGTCGACCAGCAGGTCAACCACGCCGTTGTGGTACTGCACCGTGGCCGGGCCGATATCCTCGGGGCGGAACACGCCCAGGCCGCCGCCCTCGATCATGGCCGGGCCGGCCATGCCGATATTGGCGTTGCGTGTGGCGATGATCAGGTCGCAACAGCCCAGCAGCGCGGCATTGCCGGCAAAGCAGCGCCCGGAGGCAATGCCCACCACCGGCACTTCGCCGCTCAGCTCGGCGAAGGCGGCGAACGAAGGCTGGTACAGGCCGGCCACGGTGGGGAAGTCGATGTCGCCCGGGCGGCCGCCGCCGCCTTCGGCAAAGATCACCGTTGGCAGGCGGTTCCGCAGGGCCACCTCCAGGATGCGGTCGGTCTTGATATGGTTGCGCTTGCCCTGGGTGCCGGCCAGCACGGTGGCGTCATAGGCCAGCACCGCGCAGCGCGCGCGCTCCGGTGCGAACAGGCTGCCGTTGACGGCGCCGGTGCCGGTGATCAGGCCGTCGGCAGGGGTGTTGGCGATCAGGTCGGCCTCGCTGCGCCGGCTGGCCTGCGCCGCCAGCGCCAGGCCGCCGTACTCGCGGAAGCTGCCGGCATCGCACAGGTCGTCGACGTTCTCGCGCGCGGTGCGCTGGCCGCGCGCATGGCGGCGCGCCACCGCCTCGGGGCGGGCCGCGTCGTACAGGAAGGCGTGGCGGTCGAGCACGCGCTGCAGGTCGGCGCGGATCACCGCCGGGTCGGCGCATTCGGCCTCGCCGTCGGCATGGGCGCCGGCATCGGCAGGCTCCAGCACCAGCATGACCTGGCCCTCGGCCACCTGCTCGCCTGAGGTGGTGCGCAGGTCGATCACGCGGCCGGCGCGCTCGGCCACGATGGCGTGCTCCATCTTCATTGCATCGAGCACGGCCACGGTCTGGCCGGCCTTGACCAGGTCGTTCTCGCGCGCCAGTTCGATCACGCGTCCGTTCATGGGCGCGCGCACAGCGCTCAGGCCTTCGCCCAGTTGCTCCTCGAAGCTTGCCGTGCTGGAAGGTGCCGCCACCCTGGGGGCGCTGCCTTCTGCCAGGGCCTGCCGCGCCGCGTCCTGCGCCGCAATCTGCGCGGCGCGTTCCAGCAGGGCGGGCAGCGCGGCTTCCATATAGCGCGTATGCACGTGCTGGCTGGCAAAGTCGTCGCG
Source organism: Cupriavidus sp. SK-4 (assembly GCF_000611125.1). Taxonomy (NCBI): domain Bacteria; kingdom Pseudomonadati; phylum Pseudomonadota; class Betaproteobacteria; order Burkholderiales; family Burkholderiaceae; genus Cupriavidus; species Cupriavidus sp. SK-4. Next base: position 5,259 of record NZ_JFJW01000107.1, on the reverse strand, counting down.
CTCGGCCAGCGCCCGCAGCAGGTCGAGGTTGGTGGCGATGCCGCCGATGTTGAATTCCCCGAGCGCGCGCTGCAGGCGCCGCACTGCGTCAGCGAAGTTGTCGCTGGCGGAAGTGACGATCAGCTTGGCCAGCAGCGTGTCGTAATGCGCGGACGGTGCATAGCCGGTATAGCCGTGGGTGTCGACGCGCACGTCCGGCCCGGTGGGCGGATCGAAACGCTCCAGCCGCCCCTGTGCCGGCCGTGCCAGCCCTTGCGCGTCGGTGGCCTCGGCATTCACGCGCACCTGGATGGCATAGCCGCGCACGCGCGGCGGGTGCTGCGGGTCCAGCCCCAGTTCCGCCAGACGCCTGCCTTTGGCCAGCCCCAGCTGCACGGCCACCAGGTCCACGCCGGTGACCTGCTCGGTGACGGTGTGTTCGACCTGCAGGCGCGGGTTGGCTTCGATAAAGACAAAGGGCAGGGCCGCGCCATCGCGGCGCGCGCCGTCCTCGGGCACTTCGACCAGGAATTCAAACGTGCCCAGGCTGCGGTAGCGCGCTTCGCGCGCGAGCGTGCAGGCGGCATCGACAATGCGCTGACGCAGCGCCGGATCGAGCGCCGGGCTGGGCGCGATCTCGACCACTTTCTGGAAACGGCGTTGCAGCGTGCAGTCACGCTCGCCCAGTGCGATCACGTGGTGGCCGTCGCCGGCGATCTGCACTTCGATATGGCGCGCGCGGGCCACCAGCCGCTCGGCGTAGATGGCATCGATGCCGAAGGCCGAGCGTGCCTCGGAGCGGCAGCGCGCATAGGCTTCCGCCAGGGCGTCGCGCTCGCGCACCACGCGCATGCCGCGCCCGCCGCCGCCGCCCACCGCCTTGAGCACCACGCCGGCGCCGTCCTGTTCGTCGAAGAAGGCGGTCACCGCATCGAGCGTGGCGCCGCCCGCGGTGGCGGGCATCACCGGTACGCCGCAGCGTGCGGCCAGCGCCAGCGCGCGGCCCTTGTCGCCGAACAGGGCCAGCTGCTCGGGCTCGGGGCCGACAAAGACGATCTCCGCGGCTGCGCAAGCGCTGGCAAAGTCGGCGCGCTCGCTGAGAAAGCCATAGCCAGGGTGGATGGCGTCGCAGCCGGTGGCGCGCGCTGCGGCGATGATGGCGGGAATGTCGAGATAGGCGGCGGCCCCCTGGCCCTGCAGCGCGACAGCTTCGTCGGCCAGCAGGCGGTGCCGGCTGGCATCGTCGTCGGCGGCATAGACGGCTACGGTGGCGATGCCAAGGTCTCGTGCGGCGCGCTGCACGCGCAACGCGATCTCGCCACGATTGGCGATCAGGAGCTTCTTCACAAATGTCCCCTTCCATGCGAAGCGGCATCGCGCAAGCAGCGTTGCGTGGCCGGCTTCTGTTTTTTGGTTTGTGATTCTGCGAGGTGGAATCTACGCGGCTCGTCCAGGGGTCACAAGCGCGATGCGCCGGAACCATGTATGACATGCCGCGCGTGCATAACGCGCGAGCGAGGGGGAGGGAGGAGTGTTGCCCGTTCTGTTCTGCATTGCAGAATCTCGGGCGGTGTGGCGGGTCGATCCAGAGGCCTGGCTGGCCTTGGATCGCTACCGATGGGACGCACGGAACATGGCGTTGCCGCGGGTTTGCCGCCCTCCCCCGCGAGCGGGAGAGGGGAACGGCGATGAGTGCTCTGCGTCAGCCGATGCGCATGCCCGGCACCGCGCCCTCGTGCGGTTCCAGGATATACAGGCCCGGCGCGGCCTTCTCATCCGCGGCCGATGCCGCCAGCACCATGCCTTCGGACACGCCGAACTTCATCTTGCGCGGTGCCAGGTTGGCCACCACCACCGTGAGCTTGCCTACCAGCTGCTCCGGCGTGTAGGCCGACTGGATGCCGGAGAACACATTGCGGGTGCGGCCTTCGCCCAGGTCCAGCGTCAGCTGCAGCAGCTTGTTCGAACCTTCCACCTTCTGGCATTCGACAATCTTCGCGACGCGCAGGTCAACCTTGGCGAAGTCGTCGATGGTGATGGTGTCGGCGATCGGCTCGATCGCCGAGCCCGCGGCGGCCGGCGCCGCGGTCGCCTGCAGCGATTCGCGGTTGGCAGCCAGCAGCGCGTCGACCTGCTTGGCATCGACACGCGTCATCAGGTGCTGATAGGCCTGCACCGGGCTGGCGGCCGACAGCTGCTTGTCGATGGCACGCCAGTCCAGCGGCTCTACGTTCAGGAAGCGCTCCACGCCAGCAGCCACGTTCGGCACCACCGGCTTCAGGTACACCGTCAGCAGGCGGAAGGCTTCCAGCGAGACCGAGCACGCCGCATGCAGCGCCGCGCGCTTGTTTTCGTCCTTGGCCAGTTCCCACGGCTTCTCGGTGTCGACGAAGGCGTTGACCGCGTCGGTCAGCTCCATCACCAGGCGCAACGCCTTGCTGTACTCGCGGGCTTCATAGAGGTGGGCGACCTGCGGGGCGGCCTGGCGCAGCTGCTCGAGCAGCGGGTGGGCCAGCGCGGCCTCGTCGACCTTGCCGTCGAAGCGCTTGACCAGGAAGCCCGCGGCGCGGCTGGCGATATTGACGTACTTGCCGATCAGGTCGCTGTTCACGCGCGCGATGAAGTCATCGAGGTTCAGGTCGAGGTCTTCCATGCTCGCGTTGAGCTTGGCGGCGAAGTAGTAGCGCAGCCATTCCGGGTTCATGCCGGTATCGACATAGCTCTGCGCGGTGATGAAGGTGCCGCGCGACTTGCTCATCTTGGCGCCGTCCACGGTCAGGAAGCCGTGGGCGAACACATTGGTCGGGGTGCGGTAGCCCGAGAAGCGCAGCATCGCCGGCCAGAACAGCGTGTGGAAGTACAGGATGTCCTTGCCGATGAAGTGGTACTGCTCGGCGGTGGAATGCGGGCCGACCCAGGCGTCGAAGTCGATGCCCTTCTTGGCGGCCAGGTTCTGGAAGCTGGCGTAGTAGCCGATCGGGGCGTCCAGCCACACATAGAAATACTTGCCGGGGGCGCCGGGGATCTCGAAGCCGAAGTAGGGCGCATCGCGCGAGATGTCCCAGTCGGACAGGGTCGAGGCCTCGCCCTCGGCGCCCAGCCATTCCTGCATCTTGTTGGCGGCTTCGGGCTGGGCCAGGTCGGCCACCCATTCGCGCAGGAAGGTCTCGCAGCGCGGATCGGACAGCTTGAAGAAGTAATGGGCCGACGACTTGCGCACCGGCGTGGCGCCAGACACTACCGAGTACGGGTTCTTCAGGTCGGTCGGCACGTAGGTGGTGCCGCAGACCTCGCAGGAGTCGCCGTACTGGTCCTTGGCGCCGCACTTGGGGCACTCGCCCTTGATGAAGCGGTCCGGCAGGAACATGTTCTTGACCGGGTCGAAGAACTGCTCGACTTCGCGCTCGGCGATCAGGTCCTCGGCCTTCAGGGCCAGGTAGATCTTCTCGCACAGCTCGCGGTTTTCTTCCGCGTCGGTGCTGTAGTAGTTGTCGAACGACACCAGGAAGCTGTCGAAGTCGCGCTTGTGCTCGGTCCAGACGCGGTCGATCAGTTCCTTGGGCGTGATGCCTTCCTTCTCGGCGCGCAGCATGACCGGCGTGCCGTGGGTGTCGTCGGCGCCGACGTAGTAGACCTCGTTGCCCATCATGCGCTGGAAACGCACCCAGATATCGGTCTGGATGTATTCCACCAGGTGGCCGATATGGATCTGGCCGTTGGCATAAGGCAGGGCGGATGTGACGAGGATGCGACGTGCGGTCATAAACAGGAGCCGGTCAGGAGCGGGGAATATCAGGGGGACGGCGCCAGCCAGGAGGGGAGGGCGCGTGCCGGGAAGGGGCTATTTTAGCAACTGGCCAGCGCCTGCGCGCCGGTTCCGCATGGCGGAATGGCGAAACCCACGGTTCCGTTCGGCCAAAAAAAAAGCGCCGGTCAGAGCCGGCGCAGCTTTCCACAACGGAAAAGGAGGAGAAATCAGGTACCGCCCGGGAGGTCAGCCACCCATCGCGAGCCAGCAACGGTGGCAAGCGGCACCTGTTTCTATGACTAGGTCATCCTTGAATTGGTTTCAAAAAAATTTCGACGCGGCGATTTTGTGCCCGTCCGGCCTCACTGCCGTTGTCCGCAACCGGCTGGGATTGCCCGCGCCCTTCGGCGGTCAGGCGGTTGCGTGCGACGCCGCGATCACCCAGGTAGCCGGCCACGCTTTGGGCGCGGCGCTGCGACAGTTGCATGTTGTAGTTGGGGTTGCCGGTGCTGTCGGTATGGCCGACCACGTTGGCGCTCACGTCCTGGTGCTGGCCCAGGGTCTGCGCGACCTGGTCGAGCACCGAGCGGAACGACGGCTTGATGGTGGCGCTGTCGGTATCGAAGGTAACCTGGCTGGGGATGTTGACCTTGAGCGTGCCATCCGGCTGCTCGGTGATCTGGGTGCCCGTACCCGCAGTGTCCTTGTTCAGCTTGCCGCGGATGGCGTTCCAGTTGTAGCCGGTTGCGCCGCCGATGGCACCGCCCACTGCCGCGCCCACCAGCGTGCCGGTGGTATTGCCGCCGATCAGGTTGCCAAGCCCGGCGCCGACCGCGGCGCCCACGCCGGTGCCGACTGCCGTATGGGTCTGCTGTTCAGTGGCGCAACCCGCGGCCAGCAGCGTGGCAGCGGCGAGCGAGACAGTAACGAGCTTGATCTTCATGCATTCTCCTTCTGATGTTCCCGTAAATGTTCTTGGTACCGCATCGCGATGGTAACGCCAAGGCTAGCGGCAGGTAACCCTTTGTGCGCGTCGGGCCCGGCCGGTCGGGGCACCGCCTGCGGTGCCGGCGTACTGGGCCGTCCAACCGCACTACAATATGGATATGGCGGCGCGCGCACAAGTGCAAGCTTGTGAGATTTGTAAATGTCTGTAATCCCACACCCCATGCAGGGTATTGCGCGCGGATTTTCCGGCCTTCATGGCCGGTGCTGCATACTTTGATACATTAGGCGCAGGCCATCATGCGCCAGTCCCCCAATCATCGAAGCGGAGTTTGTCTTGAGCGTCAGCACTGAGCAGGTCACCGAAGCCCTGCGCACCGTCATCGACCCCAATACGGGCAAGGACCTGGTGTCCACCCGCTCGGCCAGGAATATCCGCGTCGACGGCGGCGATGTATCGCTGGAAGTCGAACTCGGCTACCCCGCGAAGAGCCAGTTCGATCCGATCCGCAAGCTGGTGGTTGCTGCCGTGCGGCAAGTGCCGGGCGTGAGCAACGTCAGCGTGGCCGTGACCATGAAGATCGTCG